>JBGTIA010000605.1:0-2297 GCA_041745835.1 Ilumatobacteraceae bacterium
CCGAGCGCCGACATCACCCTCGCCAACGGTGGCGGGAGCTGGTCGACCGGCGGCGGTTCGGGCGGTGGCGGTCCGAGGAGCGGCGGCGCGCCCTCTGCGCTGATCGCCTTGCGGTGAGCGACCCGCGCCGACAGCTCGTCAGCGGTGGGCGAGTCCGACCCGCCGAGGACCCCGTCGATCTCGTCGGCTCCGAGGTCGAGGGCGTCGTACATGAAGTTGATGCGACCACGTTCGAACAACCGCCGACCGAGCTCGATCAGGGCCAGTCGCAACAGTCCGGCGGCGCATGTGTCGCTGTACAGACCGCGCTCGTCACGCAACCGGTACACGAGACGCGACTCCGCGAGTAAGTCGTCGAACTCGTCGCGGTGTTCCTCGGGGACGGCGGAGCGCAACTCGGCGCCGACCGACTCCGACCGGAGCATCGCCGCGTCGCGATCGTGGTCGAGGCCGGCGCGAATCCGGTCGAGAAGGATGTCGGGACGCTCACCGATCGTGGGGTTCGTCAGATCGAATCCGGCGGCCAACCTGAAGCCGCACGCTGCCAGGTATTCCTCGACCGCAGGTACACGACTGCAGAGTTCCGCCAGCCGCTCCTCGGGCGCTGCGTCGCCCTCCAGCAAGGCTCGGGCGTCAGCGTCGGTGCTCACCGCATCGACCACCGGCACCAGCTCCGGCGACACGACGCCCGAGACCGGTGACCACCCGTCGTACACCGCGAACATCGGGACGGGCGCACGCCCGGTCCAGCCGACCGCGTGCAGGATGAAGTCGCCGACCGGCAGCATCGCCATCGAGTTGAAACGATGGTGTTGGTAGGCCATCTCGGTCAGCCAGGCGATGCGCTGGTGGAGCTGATCACGCAGCGCGTCGTCGTCGAGCGCGGCCAGGTCGGCTTCTGCCAGTTCGCGATGCCTCGCTATCGCGGTCGGCTTGTTCTCGTCGTCCCACCGCCGAAGGGCGTCGCGCCAGATCCGATCTTCGAACGATGCTGCGGCCATCCCCGTGCGGCGTCCGATCTCGGCTCCGAGCTGCTCCGGCGACTTCTCTCCGTCCGGACCCGGCGCGTCGAATGGCATTGGCTGCATGTAGGCGAAGCCGTTCACGTAGTGAACGCGCATCTCGTCGAGCAACGCGCCCCATGGCTCCAACGTCTCGGAGAATCCTCGCATCATGCCCGGCGGGTACGCGGACTGCATCAGTTGCGTGACTGCCGCCGGCAGATGCGCGCGATCCTGCATCCATGGACCGGGCCCAGGCGGCGTCCAGTGGAGATTCTGATCGGTCATGTCGACCCGCCTCGTGATCCGCCGGCACCCCATCGATCGGCTGTACGCCTCGCAAGCCGGCGCGGCGAAGGTACCACAGCCCGCCACACCTGCTTCGAGGTCGTCGAGTCGCTGTGAGCGGCGATCAGCGCCGGTCCGCGTCAAACGTTGGTGATACCTGACCGGATCGCGGCGACGACATCGTCGGGGACCTCGGTCATGCCGTGAGCCTGCGCCGCGTGCGTGGCCGCTGCGGCCAACACCTCGTCGTCGGTCTCGCCAGTCACGACGCCGTCGCATCCGGACACCACGGTGTTGCACTCGAACTTCTTCACGATCTGCTCCTCACGGTTGTCGCCCTCGACGGGCGGGACGGAGGAAGGTCAGCTCGGCCGCGCCATCGCCCTGGCATCGTCGTTGGTCAGTTCCATGTCGTGAACCGACCGGGCGTGTTCCTGCGCGATCGTGACGACTTCGTCTTCGTCCGATGCTCGCAGGACGGTCCCGCACGGGCATTCGATGGTGTGTCCGGTCATTACTGGCCTCCCAACGTGACACGCTACGTAGCGGTCATTGGCAAATGATTGGAGCAACCTTGGCACGCGTGTACCTCACCGGCGGGATCCGAGTAGACGGCCCCGACGGCAGCTTCGTCGACGCCGACCTGCCCGGGAACCAGGGGCGCATCGCGTTCGTCGCCTTGGCGATCGAACGTCGTCCGATCTCCCACGACGAGCTCGCCGAGATCGTGTGGGGCGACCGGCTGCCGAGCCGTTGGAAGGGGTCGCTCGCCGCGGTGGTGTCGAAGATCCGCAGCCTCGTCACCTCGGTCGGTCTCGACGGCCGCGACGTCATCCACTCCTCCGGCGGCGCGTACGCTCTGGTGCTCCCCGCGCGATCGTGGGTCGATCTCGAGGAGGCCTTCCTGCAGCTCGACCGTGCCGAGGGTGCGTGGCGTCACGGTGACGCACAGGCGTCCACACGCCACGCCACCGTCGCGGCGAGCATCCTGCGACGACCGGTGCTCGC
>JBGTIA010000606.1:0-2685 GCA_041745835.1 Ilumatobacteraceae bacterium
CGGCCACGAGTGCAGATCCCGGACTGGTTCGACGGCCTTCGAGGCGACGCCGACGAACTCGCCCGATACGCACGCCGCAAAGTGATCGAGCGCGACGCCGATCGAGCCGCGCAGAAACAGCGTTACGTCGACGCGTGCCGCGACCTACCCACAGCGCAGGCAGCACACGCCCCGTTTCGAGCGCAGGTGGTCGACGCCGAGCAGGTCGTCACCGAAGCCCGGTCGAATCTGTGGAACGCCGAACGCGACCTGCGAAACGCCGGGAAACTCCAGCGACGATCAGCACGACGCAACGTCGCCGCCGCCAACGACGTGCTTGCCGTCGCCGCTGAGCGCCTCGCCAGATGCGAGCAAGCAGCCGAGCCGACCCGTCGACCGCTCAGCGAACTACTCGACATCGTCGATCATCACGACCGCATCCACAGCACCCGCGAACTGCTCGACGACTTCAACAACCTCGACGGCAAGGCCGACCGTGCCGAACACCTTCGCGATGCCCTCGACACGTGGGAGCACTGGGCCAAAGGCCACAAGCTCCCTGCGACGCAACTCCGCAACATGGTCGCCGTGCTCGCCGGGGACCGAACCCTCAACGGAACCAGCCAACTCGCCGAGGTAACAACTCGCTGGGCCCACGACACAGGCATCGACCTCCCAAAGCCCCCACGACCCGACCGCACTATCGACCTCGGGATCGAGCTGTAGGCGTCGACGACGCATGCGAGGGCGGAGAAAATCCGAAGCCTTGCCCGCGTTGTCGGGCGACGCGACGAGGAACTCAATTCCGGTCAGGAGCCGTCGCGGCCCCGCGAATATCGAGCACTGCAGTAGGGCCGTTCCCGAGTGGCCGGCCGTTGGCGGATGCTGGATTACGGCGCTCGCGTTATGTGAGCTATCGCCGGCACCCCGATTACGCATGTCTTGCCAGATCCAGGACGGGGCGCAACGGTCGACTGCGGTAGCGTCTCGATTGTCCGAAGGAGCTTTGTGGAGTCGAACCAAACAGCCTGAACCGCCGTGCCCGCCCGTCGGGCGGAGCACGGCTGACGACCGGGTCGAGTCGCGCCTCGACTCCCCGGTTCATCCGTTCAGTTCAAGACTTCACGAAAGGACCAGACCATTGACCAACCTCAAAGTTCGCGCCGCCACTCCGGCGGACACCGACCAGATCAAGCGCCTCGCACTCGACAACCAGATGTTCGAACCCGACGAGATGGGCGACTTCGACGGGATGCTCACGGGCTTCTTCGACGGCACTCTCGATGACCACCACTGGATCGTCGCGGTTGGCGACAACGACGTCGTGGCCGCCGCTGCCTACTTTGCGCCCGAGCCGTTCTTGGATCGCATGTGGAACCTCTACTTCATCGCTACGGCGCCCGATCAGCATGGCTCCGGTACCGGGACGATGCTGATTGAGCATGTCGAAGCCCTACTGCAGGGCTTCGGTGAAGAGGTGGCTCGCACGCTCATCGTCGACACGTCCAGTCTGGACGCCTACGAGCAAGCCAGAGCCTTCTACGACCGACGCGGCTTCGTCGAAGAAGCGCGCATCCGCGACTTCTACGGACCAGGTGACGACAAGGTCACCTTCTGGAAGCAGATCACGGCATGAGCAGGGCCGACGCCGCCATCTCGAGCGGCGTCGGCCCCTCGCTGTATTGCGCAGGCCAGCAGGTAGAGCGGCCCTTCCCGATCGCCGGTGAAGGGTCCTGGGCCACGCATATCGACAGCCGTACCGCACCTGAACCCCTGAACCGGCCCCGTGATTTCGTGACGCGAGAGTTGGGCCGGTATGCAGCGCGAGCTTTGGTGGCGCGAGGGCGTTACGGGGCGGGTGTTGTCGAGTGCCCCCCATCGGCACTTATCTCAAGGGGTGTTTGGGGTGTCCCTCGCCAGGCTGCCGCCGTCAGCACGGATATCGCCGTCGCTCGAGCTGACCGCGCAACGCAGACAACCACGCAAGCGGATCGGGCCCTGCAGGCCAGGCCTTGCTGCTCGTGCGCGAGCGCCCACGCGGCGGAATGAGTCGTCGGTCAACGCAAACGCCGTGCCTAATCGCACTGGTCATGAACGCCTTGTCAGCCCGACCCGGTGTGCGTAGTGTGTGAGAAGCGGTCGCCGGCCGCTGACGCTTGCTCCGGACCTTGGCAAGAGACCCGAAAGGGGCTTCTCTTGAACGCCAACCGTCCCGTGCGTCGCATGCTTCTCGCAGTCAGCGCCGCTGGTCTCGTCATTGGTGCCGTGGTGTGTGTCACCTTTTTGCTGTACACCAACCCGCACGGTGTGCCTCGGGTTGCGGCCGGTCTCCTGGTGGGCCTGCTCATTGTCGGTGTCGCAGCCGGCAGGTACCTCAAGCGCCGCGCCGCATCCAACTCCCTGGAAAGTTCTCGGCTGGCCTCGCCGTTGCAGCCGTCGTACCTGCCCCTTCGGCAAACATCCGACGACTACTGGTATCCGGCCGCAGCGACCAGAGACCGCGCAGGAACAAGACTTCGCGGGCCAGGCCGCGATCGCGACGTCGCACACCTCAAGACAGCTTTCGAGTCATCCGCCCCCGCCAGACAGGCACGCTTCCAACGGGAGATGGACCGTGTTCACCGTTCTGGCCGAGGGCCGCGGTGATGCTCGGCGTGTTCGCGTGTCGAGTTCCGCTCGACAGCTCCTGCCCCAGACCTCGGCAGC
>JBGTIA010000607.1:0-2711 GCA_041745835.1 Ilumatobacteraceae bacterium
CGAGACCCGTGTCCCGATCCACGGCGGCACCGCGGCCGATGGCGTGACCAACATCGTCTCGTGGAGCGCCAGGTCGTCGTCGAGCGAGCCGGTCCCCCAGCGCGGTGAGCCGGTCGCCGTCGGGAGCTCACTGCGTGGCGAGGGGTACCGGATCAACTACGGCACCAGTTTCCTCATGACCGTCGACTACACCGGCGAGGACGTCCGGGCTTGGGCCCTGCTCGTGTACGGCCAGACCGGCGATCGCGGGTCGCCGCTGTTCGACTCGCAGACCGTCGCGTTCAGCGAGAAGCAGTGGCGTCAAGTCGCCTTCACCGACAGCGAGATCGACGCCGACGCCGACCTCGAGACCTACACCGTCTTCGGCCGCTGACCCACACGCTGCACGGGTCAGCTGACAGGGGCAGTTCACACGCCGTTCACAACCGGGCAACGACTCGGCAACCGGGCGCTGCGACGATGCCGCCTGCCATCGGGCGACAACCGACGACAACATCTAGGTTGAGGCGCCTGCACCCCGAACACCGGACGGAATTGAGGACAACTGTGGTTTACAAGGCTGAATACATCTGGGTCGACGGCACGCAGCCGACCCCGCATCTGCGCTCGAAGACCAAGATCCTGGAGGACGGCGCCGAGCTGCCGATCTGGGGTTTCGACGGTTCGAGCACCAACCAGGCCACCGGCGACAAGAGCGACTGCGTGCTCAAGCCTGTTGCCAGCTTCCCGGACCCGATTCGCGGCGGCGACGACGTGCTCGTGATGTGCGAGGTGATGCTGGTCGACGGCAAGCCGCATCCGACCAACACCCGCCACCTCGCCGCCAAGACGGCGAAGAAGTACAAGAAGCACGAGCCGCTGTTCGGCATCGAGCAGGAGTTCACCCTGATGAAGGGCGGTCGCCCCTACGGCTTCCCGCCGGCCGGCTACCCCGAGCCGCAGGGTGGGTACTACTGCGGGGTCGGCGAGGACGAGATCCACGGCCGCCCGATGGTGGAGGATCACCTCGAAGCCTGCCTCGCCGCCGGGATCTCGATCTCGGGCATCAACGCCGAGGTCATGCCAGGTCAGTGGGAGTTCCAGGTCGGCCCGGTCGGTCTGCTCGAGGTGGCCGACCAACTCTGGATCGCCCGCTGGCTGCTCTACCGGATCGGCGAGGACTACGGCATCGCCGCGACGCTCGACGCGAAGCCCGCCAAGGGCGACTGGAACGGCGCCGGCGCCCACACCAACTTCTCCACCAAGGAGATGCGTGAGGACGGCGGCTACAAGTACATCGAGGCCGGTTGCAAGGCGCTCGGCGAGAAGGCGGCGCTGCACATCGCCAACTACGGCAAGGGCGTCGAAGAGCGGCTGACCGGAGCCCACGAGACCCAGCGCTACGACCAGTTCAGCTACGGCGTGTCCGACCGAGGCGCCTCGATCCGCATCCCGTGGCAGGTCGCCGTCGACCGCAAGGGCTACCTCGAGGACCGACGCCCCAACGCGAACATCGACCCCTACGTCGTTGCCCGCCTGATGGTCGAGACCATCTGCGGCGCGATGTGATGACGCTCCGGGGCATCGCCTCGGGGAAGTGAACCCACCGACGACGAAGCGGGACAGGGCGGGGGCTGCGGCTCCCGCCCTGTCGCATTTCGACGTCCACCGCGACAGAATCAGGAGATGACCGACATGCGCGAACAACAACGCGACTACGTCCTGCGCAGCGTCGAAGAACGCGGTGTCCGACTCGTCCGACTGTGGTTCACCGACGTGCTCGGCACGCTCAAGAGTCTGGCGATCTCACCGGCTGAATTGGAGAACGCCCTCGATGACGGCATGACGTTCGACGGCTCGTCGATCGACGGGTTCTCGCGTGTTCAAGAAGCCGATGTGTTGGCAATGCCAGATCCCGACACGTTCGAACTACTGCCATGGGGCGACCCGAAGGCTCCCGAGGCACGGATCTTCTGCGACATCCATCACCTCGACGGCACCCCGTTCGAAGGCGATCCTCGCCAGGTGCTGCGCCGCCACGTCCAAGAAGCACACGACGAGGGGCTCACGTTCTACGTCGCCCCTGACATCGAGTTCTTCTACTTCGAGCCGTTGGTGCCCGGCCAGCCCCCGGTGCCGATCGACCAGGGCGGCTACTTCGATCTCACCACCAGCGACGTCACGGGGGAATTGCGCAAGAAGACGATCCGCACCCTCGAGGTGCTCGGCATCCCGGTCGAGTACAGCTTCCACGAAGACGCCCCCGGCCAGCAGGAGATCGACCTTCGCCACACCGACGCACTCACGATGGCCGACAGCATGATGACGTTCCGCCTGGCCGTGCGCGAGGTCGCGTCCCATCATGGGGTGCACGCCACGTTCATGCCCAAGCCGCTCGAAGGCGTCCAGGGATCCGGGATGCACGTCCACCTGTCACTGTTCCGCGGCGATGACAACGCCTTCTACGACGCAGACGACGCCTATCACCTGTCGGCGACGGCGAAGGCCTTCATGGCGGGCATGCTCCACCACGCCGCCGAGATCACTGCGGTCACGAACCAGACGGTCAACAGCTACAAGCGCCTGGTGCCGGGCTTCGAGGCGCCGGTCCACATCAGTTGGGCGCGCAACAACCGCAGTGGCCTGATCCGGGTCCCGATTCCCAAGCGCGACAACCCCATGGCGACGCGCATCGAGTACCGCTCGGCCGATCCGGCCTGCAACCCGTACCT
>JBGTIA010000608.1:0-2882 GCA_041745835.1 Ilumatobacteraceae bacterium
GGTGGGAATGGTCGCGCCCGCCGGGATCACCAGTTTGTCGCCCGGATGAATGACGCTGGTCAGTTGCAGCGAGTTCGCCCGCAGCAGCGCGGACAACCGCACGCCGTTGCGCCAGGCGATGCCGGCCAGGCTGTCACCCTCGCGTACCGTGATCGTGGTCTCGGCCGTCGTGGTGGACGTGGTCGCGGTCGCCGATGCGGCCCCAGCCGGCGGCGCCGCAGACGCCACCCCCACGAAGATCGGGAGCGACACGGTGAGCGCCACGCCAGTGGCAACGATGATTTGTGCGGTTCGATTCATGGCAGGTCCATCGACGCACGAACCCTCGACCTTTACCTCTTCTTGACGAAATCCCGAGAGAATCCTGAGGATCGCCCCCCGAGCCGAGCTCAGCCCGGGTCAGCAGTCAGCTCCAACCACTCGGCCTGCGTCCAATACCTGCGCAGCTCACCCGTGACGAAGTCCGACGTCCAACGCACCATCTCGATCCAGGGGAGGTCGGCCGAGGCGACCTCGGTGAACGCCATCCCGTCGAGCAGCAGCGCGGCATCGTCGATCCCGAGTGTCACGATGTCGGACGTGTCGTCGACGTCGACGGCGCCCCCGACCACCCCGAGGCGGACCTCGAGTTCCATCAGTCGCTCGACGTCCCACCGAACGGCGGCACCGGACATCGCCTGGTCGGTCATGATTCCGACGATCTGACCGAGCGCGAGGCGGGCATCGGGCTCCAGGTCGATCGCTCGCGGCAGTCGCACGCCGGGAGCTTCCCATCCGGACGCCTCAGGCGCCCGAGCGAGCTACTTCTTCTTGGCGGCCTTCTCGAGGCGCTTGGCGGCGCGACCGATGGGTTCGATCTGACGACTGTCGAGATCACCGATCTCGGCGCCGTTCTCGAACAGCACGCGGTACCGCTGCCAGTTGAACCCGTTCGCCAGGATGACCTTGCCCTCGGTGCCGACCGGCACACCGTGCATCTCGACGATCGTGCGGACCTTGTCGTTCATCCGCAGATCGATCTGGTTCGGATGCGGCGTGGCGAGGGCGTGCGGCTTCCAGTACTCCATCGACGCCATTCTGCCCGGTCGTGGGGCCGACGCGCGACTCCACTGCGAACACACCACGACGTCACGGCCTCGCGGCCCGCTCCTCGTTCCGAATCGAGGGGCCACCGATACACTCGCCGATCTGTGAAGAGTTCCGTGGAGACCCTCGAGGGCAACAAAGTCAAGCTGTACGTCGAAGTCGATGAGGCCGAGTTCGATCACGACATCGACCGGGCCTTCAAACTGATCGCCAAAGAGGTGAACCTTCCCGGTTTCCGAGCCGGCAAGGCGCCACGCAAGGTGCTCGAAGCCCGCATCGGCATCGGCGCCGCACGCGAACAGGCGCTGCGCGACGCCGTCCCGCAGTACCTCGCCAAGGCGGTTCGCGAGCACCAGGTCGACCTGATCGCCACTCCCGAGGTCGAGATCACCGACGGCGCCGAGTCCGGGCCCGTCGAGTTCGACGCCACCTGCGAGGTGCGCCCCACGATCACCCTCGATGGCTACGGCGAGCTCCGCGTCGAACTACCGGCGCTCGAGGTGACCGACGAGGATCTCGCGGTCATCCACCAGACCGAACTGAAGCGCACGGCGTCGCTCGCCGATGCCGACCGTCCGGCCGAGGCCGGCGACTACCTCACCATGGATCTCGTCGCCACCCGAGACGGCGAGGAGCTGTCCGGACTCAACACCGAGGACTGGGGCTACGAGCTCGGCCAGGGCTGGGTCAGCGACGACTTCGACGACCACCTCACCGGCGTCTCCGCCGGCGACGAGATCACGTTCACGTCCACGCCCAAGGGCCTCGACGAACCCGCCGACTTCGTCGCCAAGGTCACCGCCGTCCAGGTCTCGGTCGTCCCGGGACTCACCGACGACTGGGTCTCCGACAACATCGGCGAGTTCGACACCGTCGACGAGTGGAACGCCAGCCTGCGCGAATCGCAGGTCGACCAGAAGCTCAACCAGGCCCGCCAGGCCGTCGTGCAGGCCATGAACGCGGCGCTCGCCGAACTCGTCGAGGTCGAAATTCCCGCGGCGATGGTCGACGCCGACCTGAACCAGCGAGTGCAGGGCGTCGTCCAGCAGTTCCAGTCGCAGGGCATCGACCTCGGTCAGTGGCTCGCCGCAACCGGCCAAGGCCCGGACGACTTCATCGAGTCGATGCGCGGAGCGTCCGTCGAGGCGGTCAAGGTCGACCTCGCACTGCGCGCCGTCGCCGACGGCGAATCGATCGAGGTCGAACCGCACGACTTCGACGCCGAGTACGCCCGGATGGCGATGCAGTACGGCCAGAAGGCCAAGGACATCCGCAAGGCCTACGAACAGAACGAGGCCGTGCCCGAGCTCGCGGCGCAGATCCGCAAGTCCAAGGCCTTCGACTGGCTCTTGCACCACATCGAGTTCGTCGACCCCGCCGGCAACTCACTCGACCGCGACACCCTGCTCGGCCACAGCCACGGCGACGACGATCACGACCACGACGAGCACGACCACGATGACGTCGACGTGCGGTCCGCAGCGGCCGCGGTGATCGCCGCCACCGACGCAGCGTCCGCGACACCAGCCGCCGACACGAGCGATGACGACGGCGACCAGCCGGCGGACGAGCCGGGCGACCAGCCCAGCACCGACAGCAGCAGCGACAACAGCAACGACGACAGCAACGACGACAGCAGCAACGACGACAGCGAAGAGGAGACGTCATGAATCTCGATGCGGTGAACTACCTCGTTCCCAACGTCGTCGAACAGACGAGTCGCGGCGAACGTGCCTACGACCTCTACAGCCGAATGCTGAAGGACAACATCATCTTCCTGCAGACCCCGGTCGACG
>JBGTIA010000609.1:0-2685 GCA_041745835.1 Ilumatobacteraceae bacterium
GACGACGACGCTCCCGATGCCCCCTGGCGTCGCCACCGACGGTCGGTGGATCTTCATCGACCTCACCTGCCAGGTGCTGCTCACCGGAGAGGGAGTCGACCGCCTCGTCCACGTCTTCCCGACCTCGACGGGTGAAACGGACTTCGAAACGCGCTTGCAGGAGCGGACCCGAGCGTTCCGGCACAACCCGGCGCTCGCAACGGCCGGCTGGCACAACTCCAGCACGTATCCGGTCGAGGCCGACAACCCGCTCAACGGCAACATGTACCGGCCGTTGTACTTCGATCGCGGTCAGGCGATCCACGGCGCCAACAACGTGCCGACCAGCCCACAGAGCAAAGGCTGTGCCCGCTTGCGGCCGAGCCACCAGGATGCGCTGATCAGTTGGCTCGGCCTCGACGGGCTCGACGGACCGACAGATTCACGCGACCGCATCAACGCAACCGTGACCGTGCGCGGGGGCTACGACCTCGGTTGATCGACGGTGACTCAGCTGATAACTCAGCTGATGACTTCGGAAACCTGCATCGCGGCTTGAGCGTTGGTGAAATTCGGGACGTCGGCCATCGCTTCGCCGCCTTCGCCCATCGCAGCGGCGAGTGCATCGGTCGAGTCGAAGTAGAGGTGACCGATCGCGATGTACGGGCCGTCCATCCCTGAGTCGATCTCCCACTTGGTCGGCTTCATCGTCCGGTCGACGATCTCCATGTGCGTGGTCTTGTAGTAGTCCATGTCGAACGTCGCGTCCTCGGACTTCGGGTACATCACACTGACTTTGATCATCGGGTTCTCCGCGCTCGTGGGTGGGTGGCTGCTGGTTGGCCGGTGTAGCGGCTCGTGGAGTTCCGACGGTACGTGGCGGACGCCTCAGAGATAGAGCCCGGTGGACGCCTCGATGCGCTCCGCCGCGACAGCGTGCAATTCGCGTTCGCGCAGCATCACGTAGTCCTCGCCCTGCACTTCCACCTCGTAGCGGTCCTCGGGGCTGAACAGCACCTTGTCGCCGACCTCACAGGAGCGAACGTTCTGCCCCTGCGCGACCACCGTGGCCCAGATGAGCCTTTTCGCCACCTGCGCGGTCGCCGGGATCACGATGCCGCCGGAGGACTTGCGTTCGCCGGCCTTGTCGGAGATGCGCACGAGCACCCGGTCGTTGAGCATCTTGATCGGGAGTTTGTCGTCGGCGGCCACCATCGGCTGGAGGGTACCGTCCGGCACACCCCGAAAAATGTGCCCGGCGTTGCGCTCACTGGGCAGATCCGCACAGATTTCGGGTTGATGGCGGGTCAGCGGCCGACGGCGGCTTCCATCTCTTCCTTGACCTCGTCGGTGAGGAGGGGGATGACGTCGAGCGCACCGAAGTTCTGCTCGACCTGGCTCACCTTCGAAGCGCCGGTGATCACGCTCGACACGTGCGGGTTCTTCGTGCACCACGCCAGCGTGAGCTGCGCCATCGTGCAATCGAGACGATCAGCGATCGGGCGGAGCTTCTCGACCCGGGCGATCGCCTCGGCGTCACTCAGGCGACCGGCGAGCCAGCCGTAGCCGTCGAGGGCCGCACGCGAGTCCTCGGGGATCCCGTCCTTGTACTTGCCCGTGAGCAGGCCGGATGCCAGCGGGCTCCAGATCGTGTTGCCGTAGTTGAACTCGGCATTGATCCGGGCGTACTCCTTCTCGACCTTCTTGCGTTCGAGCAGGTTGTACTGGCTCTGCTCGGTGACCGGCCGGTGCAGGTGGTGACGGTCGGCGATGTCGATGGCGGCGCGGATCTCGTCGGCCGACCATTCGCTGGTGCCCCAGTACATGGCCTTGCCCGCGGTGATGATGTCGCTCATCGCCCACACGGTCTCCTCGATCGGAGTGTTCGGATCGGAGCGGTGGCAGTAGAGGACGTCGACGAAGTCGAGGCCGAACCGCTCGAGCGAGCCGTCGATCGCGTGCATCAGGTACTTGCGGTTCAGCGTGTTGTTCATGTTCGGCGTGTCCTTGTGCAAACCCCAGAACACCTTCGTCGTCACGACGTAGGACCAACGTGGCCAGTCGAGCTCGCGCAGCACCTGCCCCATGATCGTCTCGCTCTTGCCGCCGGCGTAGGCCTCGGCGTTGTCGAAGAAGTTGCAGCCGGCGTCGCCGGCAGCGGCCATGCAGTCGAGCGCGAGGTTGTTGTCGAGCTGGGTGTCGAAGGTGACCCAACTGCCGAACGACAGCACGCTCACCTTCAGTCCGGTGTTGCCGAGTCGACGGTATTCCATGTTGGGGTTCACAGTGGGGGTGGCCATGTGGGCGACCCTACCCACCTGGTGAAGCGTGAACCCGGTCGTGTCAGAGCGGGCTCGCCCCGGCCGCTCGGTCGTGGGCGATCTGCGCCGCCATGTGGTCGAGGACGGGGCCACGAATCGCACGGACCGTTCGCGAATACGCCGACGGGTCGAGCGTGGCGGCGAGCTCGGCGGCCACCGCGACACCTCGTTCGAGCTCGGTTCCCTCCGGGACCACCTCGTCGATGAAACCGACGTCGACAGCGTCACGCGGCGTGGTGATGCGGGCGTTGGCCAACGCGCGCTGGAGGTGACGCTTGCTGAGCCGGTCGGTCGCGATCGTGAGCGCCCAGTCGGGCAGCACCATCTTGATCGCCACCTCGTTGAGGCCGATCTTGGCGTCGACATCGCCAGCGATGCGGACGTC
>JBGTIA010000610.1:0-2531 GCA_041745835.1 Ilumatobacteraceae bacterium
CTGGCGACGCCCGAAGGGATCGGCCCGGGCTGGGGCCCTGCGCTCGCGTGGAGCATTGCGCCCGCAGCGCTCGGCAACATCCTGGGAGCGTTCTTCCTCGTCGCGCTGCCGTTCTGGGTCGTCAACACCCGCCGCCAGTCGGATTCGGGCGTCGCGACGGCGGCGACCGCGGAATAGCCAGCGCACGTGCTGGGTTTCCGAGCCATCCATCCCGACCGGGACACAACCCCCAGGAGACATCGATGACCGAGTACCGAAGCCCACTCGCCGCCCAAACGATCGACACCGCTGAGGAGGGAGCCGCCGAGCTCCTCGCCGGCGCCCAGAAAGCGACCGGCATGGTCCCCAACATGTACGCCGTGATGGCGAACTCGCCGGGCCTGCTCGCGACGTATCTCGACGGCTACCAGCGATTCCGCAGCGGATCAGGGTTCACGACCGCCGAACAGGAGGCCATCTTCCTCACGATCAGCCGATACAACGAATGCGACTACTGCATGGCGGCGCACAGCTTCATCGCCGACCACATGTCGAAGACACCGGTCGAAGTCACCGACGCGATCCGAGACGATCGTCCCGTCGACGACGAGCGCTACGCCGCGCTCGTCGGAATGACCCGCTCACTACTCGAGACTCGCGGCCACCCGAGCGACGCCGACGTCGCCGCGTTCCGCGAGGTCGGCTACACCGACGCCCAGGTCCTCGAGTTGGTGCTGGCGGTCGCCGTGAAGACGATCAGCAACTGGTCGAACCACCTGTTCGCCACACCAGTCGACGAGGTGTTCGCCTCGCGTGTTTGGTCGGTGCCCGAGAAGGTCTGAGCGTCACGTTCCGCGCTCAGGCGAGATCGCTCAGCGAGAAGATCTGGCAGATCCCGCCGGCGCCGCAGTCTGCTGGGTCGAGTTGTTTGCTGCGATCGAGGAGTTGGACGAGTTCGACTTCGAGTGTGGCGAGTTGGCGACGCCGTTCGCGGACCTCGGCGAGTTTGGTTTCGAGGAGCGAGTCGACGTGGCTGCACGGGGCGGTGCCGTCGTCGCGGACGTGGATGATGCTGGCGATCTCGGCGAGCGTGAGTCCGGCGGCTTGTGCGGTGCGGATGAATCGGAGGCGCGCGAGGGTGGTGTCGGTGTAGAGGCGGTATCCGTTCTCGGCGCGCTTCGGTTCGGGCAGGAGTCCGTTGCGTTCATAGAACCGGACCGTCCTCGTCGGTATCCCAAGTGCGTCAGCAAGCTGTCCGATCAGCATGATTCGACATTACCCCTTGACCTTCTCCTGTGGAAGAAGGTCTACGTTCGTTCTCGTGAGCAAACGACAGGCATCTGCACTCGCCCCGTTGGCGGCTGTCGCAGCCATCTTGGGGCTGTGTTGTGGGCTGCCACTGCTCGCCTCGGTGGGTGTGCTGGGAGCAATGGCTGGGATCGGACTCGGGAGCTGGCTCGTCGTCGCTCTCGGTGCGGGTCTTGTTGTCGTCGGGATCCTGCGGTGGCGTCGAACGGCCCACACCTGCTCAGCACATGGAGCCGACGACAGTCCGTCGCCGCTCCAGGAGGCACCGTCCTGTCACCCAACCATCGCAACCGCAATGAGGAGGAATCACGATGAGTAGCTGTTGCAGCACCATCGACACCGATGCCCAACCGTGCCCGAAGTGCGGTCACGTCGGCCCCATCGTTGGCGCCGCACCGGTGCGCCCGCATCTGCCCGACGCAGTTGACGGGGGGTGGCAGCATTGCGCAAACGAGCACTGCGAGGTCGTCTACCACCTCGGCACCACGACCGTCATTATCGCTTCGGTGATCACCCAAGTCGGCATGAAGGCCACCGACAAGCCGACACCTGTGTGCTTCTGCTTCGCCCACACCGCTGACGTGCTCGGCGAGGACCTCGCAGCGAACAACGGTGTCAGCGAGATCAAAGCGTCCATCAAGGCTGCGGTCGCCGACAGCCAATGCGCATGCGAGCACCTGAACCCGAGCGGCAAGTGCTGCCTCGTGGACGTCCATCGAACACTCAAGAGCTTTGCCCAACCGACGCCCGTCTCGTGAACACCCGCCAGGCAGAGAACGAACCAGAGCAGCAAGCACAAGGAGCACGCCCCGATGAGCAATGACGTCACCAACTATGACCTGATCGTGATCGGCGCCGGCATGGCCGGCAACGCAGCAGCGAACAAGTGCGCTTCCGCCGGCTGGCGCGTCGCGATCGTCGATGAACTGCCGTACGGCGGCACGTGCGCGCTTCGCGGTTGTGACCCGAAGAAGATCCTGCGGCGAGGTGCCGAGATCATCGACAGCGCCCGTCTCATGAGCGGCAAAGGGATCGATGCCGAGGGTCTACACATCAACTGGGCAGATCTCATGAAGCATAAACTCGGGTTCACCGAGCCCGTACCGGCGAACATGGAACGCGGCCTGACAGGCAACGGGGTCGACACGTTGCACGGCACTGCCACGTTCACCGGGACGAACAGCCTCGACGTCGATGGCGCCGGCTACACCGCCGACCACTTCCTGATCGCAACCGGAGCCCGC
>JBGTIA010000611.1:0-7375 GCA_041745835.1 Ilumatobacteraceae bacterium
GTCGTCTGAGTCGCCGACCCCGGCGTGTGCGTCGCTATCGGCGCACACGCCACAGGCCCCGCCCCGTCCGGAACGGCACGTCCGACGGCTGGGATCGTCGCTGCACCTGCCCGGGAATACCGCACGATGTCCATACCATGCCAGCGCCGGCGAAGTGTCGGAGTTCGTGTCCCCCGGCGCGCGCCCCATAACCCGCTCGATCAAGCCCGGTAGGCGTGTCACCAATGTGCCGGTCGAGGGCACTCGACAACACCGTCCCGTACAGCAGGCACGCCGCAGTAACTCGTGCCGCATCGCTGCCCAGGCAGCGCACTGCACCTTCCCGACCGCAACGACCGATTGCGCCCCCGCTGGGCTATCGACCCCGCAGTTGGACGCATGGCGATGACGGCTCGGCTTCAACTCGTTACAGCTGGGCGACTTCACTCCGGTAGGAAGTGCGCATGATGGTCGTTCGGCGGCGTATCGAGGCGGCGCATGAGTTGAAGTCGTTGCAGGATCTCGCACATCGGGTCTGGCTTCACGAGCCGGCGTTGCTGAACTTCGAAGCATCCTTTGGCGGCTTGGCGTGGGAACGTGGCGGTAGTGGCGGCTGCCGCGCCTTCGAACGCGACGGAGCTCTCGTGGGTTGGGCGCGTCTTGCGCCCGGGTACTCGCGCATCCGCGCTTCGGGCGTTCGCGATGAGGCACCACCGTCGCTGGTGTGGCAAGTCGATCACACCGACACGGATCCAGCCGAAGTGCTCCACGCCGTCGTGGACTGGGCCGAGTCGCGTTCGGAGGGGATCTTTACGACGGCCTACAACAACGGCGACCGGCTCGCTGAAGAGATGCTGAGTGGCCGCGGATTCGTCCACGACCCGACCGAGCCCTACAGCGGCTACCTCCGCCATCCGCTCGAGTCGCTCGGCGAGCCACCTGTGCCGTCTGGCTACCGGTTCGTGACGATGATGGAGCTTGGCGACCTGGAACTCAGAGCCGAGGTGCACCGCCTACTTGGGATGGATCGACCCGGACTGCGGCTGAGGTTGAGGCGACCATGGCGACGTGGCCGTACAAGCCCGAGTTCGACTTCGTCGCGATCGCTGACGACGGCACGCCGGCTGCATCGGTGCTCTGCTGGTACGACCCCTCGTACGCGTACGGCGAGATCGAACCTGTCGGCACAGTGCCCGCTCACCGAGGGCACCGCGTCAGTTCTGCGCTGATCCGGTATGGGCTTCGTCGCGTCTTCGACGTTGGCGTGGCCGACGTCGTTGTCGGTGCTCGCGCCGATCCCAACTATCCGGTTCCACGACGCCTCTACCAGTCGATCGGGTTCACCGGCGTCGCGACACAGACCATCGTGCGGCGACCGTCATCTCCGCCCTGAGACAACCCGGCTTGCAGGATCAAGGACCGCAGGAGGGTCCCAACGACGCGCCCCATCGAAGTTCCAGACGTTGGGGTTGTTCTGGCGAGCGGCGGTTCGGTCAGCGAGACTTCGGTGATGCGGGTCGAGTACGTCGACATCGACGGTGCGTCGGCAATCGAAGGAGGTGTGGCGGTCGTAGTCGACGTCCTGCGTGCCTTCACGGTTGCCGCTTGGGCGCTCGATCGAGACGCAGCACAGCTGGTGCTGGTCAACGACCTGGAGCAAGCCGTAGCACTGGCAGCGACAATCCCGCACTCGCTGCTGTGCAAGGACGGCGCACCAGACGAGCGGTTCGATCTTCACAACTCTCCCCGGCAACTGCTCGATCTCGATGTTGCAGGTCGGACGATCGTGCAGCGAACCACAGCCGGCACACGCGCTGCGGTCGCAGCGCGACGGGCAGATCGGATCTACTGCGCCAGCTTCGTATGCGCGGCTGCAACTGCCCGAGCCGTCAAGTCGGCGCAGACCACCTCGGTGAGGTTCGTCGTGTCGGGCGGCCTCGACGCGGACGAAGACCTCGCCTGCGCCGAGTTCATCGCCGAGCTGCTCGAGAACCAGTCAGTGGAACCAACGCCCTACATCGACCGGGCGCGACGATCGGCGGCGGCGGTCGAACTTGAACGCGGTGTGCTCGCCGGATTCACCGGCGTCACCTCCCAAGACGTCCAAATGTGTCTCGACGTCGATCGCTTCGACTTCGCCATGCAAGCCGTCGCCAATGGCACACACCTCAACCTCACCAGAACGGACCCGGCCAACCCGCAGTGACAACGATGCAAGCCGCGAGCGGTGACTACCGGTCGATCCGCTCCGGGCACTCGCTCTCGGGGTGGAACTCCACAGAACGCTCAGCGATCCTTTGGGTGCTCGCGTCACGTAGCCGTACGGATCGATCCACTCGATCACGCTCCCGGTAATCACGACCAAGAGCACACCACTGGCGCCGCACGGCGGCCCAAGCAGCGCACTCGGTAATCGCGTCACCAACCCCGGGCTTTTGGGGGCACCGATGTGACGCTCGTGGCGCTCAGGGGCGTCGGGTGACGAAGACGTACTCACGGCTGTCAGCGTTGAGTTCTGATCCGTTGAAGTCGCCATGCAGCGTCTCGACCTCGAGACCAGCGACATCGATCAGTCCGAGCCACTCGTTCTTCGTTGCCCACCACAGCGAGCTGGTCACACCACCGTCGAGGATCATGTCAATGCGATTCTCCGCAACGTCGTATCGATTGACGTGAGGGAATGGATTGGTCTGGCGGTCGCCGTCGAGCCGGGTCGCCAGCTCGTGGTCGAAGGCGAACACGTTCCAGGCGAACCTGCCGCCCAGTCTGAGCGATCTCGTCACTCGTTCGAACACCTGTCGCCGTTCTGCCCAGCTGGGTACATGCAGGAGCGATCGGGCCGGGCAGTAGATCAGCGCACCCAGCTCGTCGAACTCGAGGTCACGCATGTCGCCCAGTCGCAGGTCGAGGTCGACTCCCGTATCAGCTGCTTTCGCGCGCGCCTGTTCGAGCATGGCTGGAGAGGAGTCGATTCCGATCACTCGTCTACCGGTGGCCTGTGCAACCGGTATTGCCACTCGCCCGGTGCCGACCGCGAGTTCGACGAGCGGCCCGTCGGCTTGGCGTGCAAGACCTACATAGAACTCAACATCGTCGGTCGCGTGGCCCCACCCCGCGTCGTACTGATGAGAGATTCGCTCGTAGAAGCTCATCGGTCTGACCGTAGTAAACGCACCTGGCGGCCTCGGGTCCGATTTGTCCCGTCCCGGAAGCGCCGCAGGGGGCACCCGATGTTGCCGCACGCAATCCCGCTCCGACGCAGACCGTAGCCCCGCCCCGCGGCCCAAGTCGCGCCTCACGGAATCCCGCTCTCCATGGGTGGTGCCCGTCCGGGAACTGTCGGTTGCGGTCCTTGACATAATCCGAGCCGTGAATCCGCCACAACGCAACTCGATCCTGCGATCGGTCGTCCTCGGCGTCTTCTCGCTCGGCGTCCTTGCCGAATTGATGCACAGCCGCGCGGCTTCGGTCTGCGTGCCTGAGGGCAGAAGCACATCGGTGGTCGTTCTGGGTTACCCGTCGTGGCGTCGCGGCCGACCGCACCCTGTTCAGAGATGGCGAGTCGAACTCGCCAAGAAGACGATTGACCGCCACGGTGCAGATCGGGTCGTTCTCTCGGGCGGGCCGACCCGCAGCGGGCCAACCGAGGCGTCCGTGATGGCGAAACTCGCCGTCGCGGTCGGCATCGATCCAACGATCACCGTCCTCGAATCGGAGTCGATGAACACCTGGTCCAACGTCAAGTTCTCGTCCACGCTGGTTGCGGACAGCGCTGTCGTGATCCTCGTCTCCGATCCGGTCCATGCCGCCTGGGCGAGGAGGTATTGGCTACGCCAGCACCCCTCCGACGCCGATCGAGTCTTCGTGACCCCATGCGCAGGGTTCGGAAGCTGGTGGATGAAGATCCCGACGGCCCTCGATGGGTTTCGGCGCTCAGCGCAGTCTGCGTTGCGCAGGGACGCATAGGGAGTGCCGGCAATCAGTCCGAAGCCGCAGCCTGCCACCGCACTGCGGCCCCAGCCGAGCACTCGGAGATGACGGTCAGGGCGCAGTACGACGATGCGGAGACCGCTGTGCCCACGCCCAGGTGCACGCGACCACGCGTCACGCTCCGACATCGTGTGGCTCATCGCCGGCACCTTCGAGGAGTAACCGTCTGAGATGGTGAGCGAGCGATGCAGGCACGAATCGTTCGGTATCAGCTGACGCGGCTTCTTCGATCGGCCACCATCGAAGACTGCGGTTCGTGGCGGCCTCGACCGAGTCGACGTTGTTGAGTGCTGCCTCGACGGCGCCGTCGTGACGTGCCAGGAAGAACTCCTCCTGCTGGTGGATCAGGAGTCCGTCCCACTCGAAGCGATGCTCCCGGCGCCACACCGGGCCCAGCAAGCTCGCTGGCATCACCGTGATGCCGGTCTCCTCGTGCAGTTCGCGTGCTGCAGCTTCGCGAGTTGTTTCGCCAGGTTCGACGGCACCGCCCGGGGTCAACCAGAACGGCGCAGCGCTGGCCGGGACGACTTTGATCAGCAGGACTGCATTGTCGTCATTGAGCAGCACTACGCGCCCCGCCTGTCGCTCGCACTCCTCCACGTCGTCATCTTGGTTGAGTTCGTCTGCCCGGTACTTCACCATCGGCAGAAGTAGGGCGATGAACGACGCCCGGTCGTAGGGTCCGGGCCCGCTCATTCTTCGTTGCGTGCCCCATTCGAATCGGACGGGCTTTGCCTGCCACTCAGTGTTGAGGGTCAGGTCGACGCGTCTATTTGCGTCGCGATTTTGGCTCGTAGCTCGTTGGAGAGCTCGGAGCGTTCGTCGACGGTGAGGTCGAGTACGCCTTGTGTCGCGTGCATCAGCGCGAAGAACTGCTGCTGCTCGTACGGCACGCCGGGCGGCAGGGCGACAACATGCCAATGAAGGTGGGCGTTGCCTTGCTGGCTGCCAAGGCTCAAGACGAAGATGCGTTCGGTGGCAACCGTCAGCGACAGTGCTCTGCCGACGGCACGGACCAAGGTCAGCGGCGTCGCTACCGGCGTTCAGTCGAGCCCAAGTTCTGGGAACAACGAGGTCCACTCGTCGGCCGATACCTGCTGGAGGCGTCGGGAGGCGTCGACGACTGTGTCTCGTGGGGCGCTGCTGAGGACGCTGATCGTGCGGCCCGCATCCGGTGACCAGGTCACGACAGTCACGGTGGCGTCCTCACCCTCATCGGTCACGACCCATCCGGCGGTGCCGTTGATGTCGACCGGATCGACGCGCTCCGCGAAGGTGGCGGCATCGAACAGCGGCGACCCGGCTGCCGTCTCGACGGTGAACATCGATCCTTCCGGTGACGTCATCACGAAAGATGTCATCGGGATCTGGGTTTCGAGTGGGGCGAAGTAGGCGACGAGCACCACGCGTGAGGTCTCATTGGCCAACATGTCGTATGCGTGCACCGAATCGGAGGGCGAACTGGCAACGGTCCATCCGCCGTCGAGGCCGAGCGTCTCGGCGCCGTCGTAGGTGAATTCCTCGAGGGCGAACGTCATCGAGTCGTCGACACGCCGGTACGAGTCACCCCTCGGCGTCCTTGCGGGCTCCCATCGTGCGCCCGGCAGTGGCGACTCCGGATAGTGGGCGACCGAGCGGAGACCATCGAAACCGTCGCCATCGGCGACCCCGTACAGGCTGCCTCTCTCGATGAAGCGTTCGTCGGTTCCAGCCGCCTCGGCGTCCGAGATCGATTCGGTGACCGCCCCGTCGCTCAGACGCCAGTCACCGGCCGGGGCCGGAAGCACGAACCACGGCTCGTCTGACATCGAGTCCTCTCGCATGACCACCCAGGTGACGACTCCCGCCACCATCACGATCGCCATAACGGCCAACGCAACCACGACCGCCGCCGTCCGTCGAGGCGGCTTCAACCCTCGCTGCTCCTTGGGCAGAACCTGTGCTGTTGAAGGAAGCAACTCGTTGGTCACCGCATCACCCCGTGCTCCACTTTTGCAGATTGTCAACCGGTAGTCGAGCTCTCGTCACGGTCGCGACGCCCGCACCGGAACGGCGTGCGATGGCGCGACCGTCGGCGAGACGATCGCAACGTGCCGGCACTCCGAAAAGGGGTGGCGAGACGTGACCGCTACACCCGCCGGCATGAGCCCAGCAACAACGAAACCGCGTCCTGCCCCAGCCAACCGATTCCACTCGATAACGCTCTGGGGTAATCACGACCAATCTCACATCCGAGGCGCCGCAGTGCGAAGCCCTACTGCGGCGCCCGATATTCCCAGCGCCGCAACAGCTTCAGACTCGTCCTGGATCCGGCAGAGGAGAGGGGATACCGCCGGTCGCTCCGGTCGATGGTTGAGGTGCACATTTCCGAGCGGGTACCCGCCCGAAGAAGTGCCGATATTGCGTTGGTGTGCATGCGATTCGGGAGTGTCGATCTGGACTGACGATGCCACGTGCTGAGTCCCGAGCCGATCGCAGATGCCTCGTACTTCGCGGCTTTGCGGCATCGCATCCGATACCGCGCCGGCACCGTGACTGCCCGGACTGTTCGGCTCCGCGAGCGCGCTGCGAGCGATCTCGACCGGGCCGCTGACTACTACCTCGGTGAGGCCGGCGCAGAAGTCGCGTTGCGATTCGTCGACGCAGTCGAACGAGCCGTCGCCAGATCGGCCGGTCACCGGAATTGGCAGGCCTGCGATTCTCCTACGAGCTGGAGATTCCCGGTCTGCGAGCCCGCCCGGTGACCCGTTTCCCGAATCTGGTGTGCTACGTCGGATGCTGCCGACCCGTCGACGCTCGTCGGCCGATCACGAAGTGGTGGTCGTTGCGGAAGCGGTAGACGCCGCGCTCGTCGCAGCAGTGTTCGATCGCTTCGAGCACGGCCTGTTTGACGACCATCGGGTCGGTGTGGCGCAGTGCCGGAACTGCCGGGCCAATGCTGGACAGGCCCCGCCACGCCAGGTCGGCGTCGGGCCACTCAATCGTCGACACACGTGTCCCCCGTTCGAGGACATCGAAGCCGGCGCTGGTCAACATCTCCTCGGCGACCCCAGCTGTTGCGATGTTGTTCAGCTTCTTCATCTCGGCAAAGTGTGTGGGCGGCGCGTGACGGGCAAACGCCTTGAAGCAGGCGCGCAGGTCGTTGGGGGTGCCGGTTCCCCAGAAGCTGATTCCGATCTTTCCTCCAGGCTGCAGCACTCGGTGCGCTTCGCGGAGCGCCCCCTCGCAACCGCCCCAGATTCCGTTGATCGACGTGACCGTCGTGAAGCTCTCGTCGGGCCACGGCAGCTCGAACATCGAGCCGAGGCGCAGGTCGGTGTCGGGGTTGCGGTCGCGGGCTATCTCGAGCAGCGACCCGGCGGCATCGATGCCAGCAGTTTCAGCGCCGTTCGCGTTCGCGTACCTC
>JBGTIA010000612.1:0-2008 GCA_041745835.1 Ilumatobacteraceae bacterium
CTCTGCGAGTTCCGTCGAGCTCCACGTCACGGCGAGGGCGGGGTGCATGGCGTACAGATCGATGTGGGCGTCGACGACGAGATGGAAGATTCCGGCAACGGTGCGATGCCGTGACCGCTCGAGTGCGGTGGACATCGCTGCGGTCGCAGCGCGTGAATGCTCGACGAGGACGACGTCGAGGAGGTCGTCGACGTCGCGGAAGTATCGGTACACGGTCGCAGGTGACACGCCTGCGGCGGTTGCGATCGAACGGGTGGTCAGCTCGGACGGCTGGGTCGTTGCGAGGAGGTGTGCGGTTGCCTCGACGAGAGCGGTCCACTTCGCTTCGCTGCGGTCCTGCTGGGGCCGGTGGCGAATCGTGGTGTGTGTGCGCTCGTCGGGGCTCGTCATCGTTCGGGGTCAAGGAGTCGTTCGGCGGCGTCGGCGAGTTCGTCGAATCGGCGCTGATCGATCGTCGCATCGTAGATCTCGACCATCTTGTCCGACGTGCGTTTGGCGGCATTCAGCGAGCGTTGCTGGTAGGGCGCAGCATCCGGGTAGGGCTGTGGCCAGCCGTGGAGTTCTGCGACGACGGGACCGCGAGTGGCGATCTCGGCTTCGAGCGCAGATAGGCCTTCCGACCGGACGCTGTCGATGTGGATGTCACCGCGAAGTTCGCGCAGGGCATGCAGGCTGGCCACGTCTCGGCTGAGATCTCCGTGACCCGTGCCGAGCGCCAGGTTGCGCCATCCGGTGAAAAGCCCGGGACGGAATCCCTCGACCGGCTCGATCACCTCCCGTGCGACCGATCCGACCATGCCCATCGCGGCAAGGTCCCACTTCGCGTTCGCAGCCTCGGCGTTTGATGCGAGGAAGATTGGCAGCAATGCCGTCGGCCCTCCCAGGTTCTCGATTGACGCCCAGGTTGCGCTCTGCATCGTCGGCGACACGAACGCAAACGCCTCGATCATCTCCGCCTCGCGCACATCACCCATCGCTCCGACGCGACCCCCAAAGATCAACGCGATGACGTCATCGACACCGGCGCGTCGCGCAGCGTCGATCGTCGTGCCGTCCAAGAAGAGCGAGGCGCCGAGTCGGTTGAGGGTGGTGTCCACACGGTCGATTGCTTCGTTTCGCATCTCCCCACCCTATCCAGAACGTGACACATTGTCAGCTTTTCGCTAGGTGCGGCGACAAGCGAGGTACACAGGTGCGTTGACGAGCAGCGGGAGACGAAGAAGTGAGACCACGAATGACGCCGAGACGCGCCCGCTTGCTCGCCACCACAGTGTTGGTTGGTGTCGTGTCCGCAGGGTGCGGCGCAACCGACGACGGGGCCGATCCGCCAGTCGCTGCGGCAGCGCCAGCGTCTGACGACTCCGCAGCGAACGAACTGCGCGTCGTGTCTGCCCGAGAAGGCGCTGCAGCGCGAGCGCGGTATGTCCCCCTGGAGCCCGTCACCGCCAGTGCGTCGGTCTTGCGCTCTGCCGATGCGTCGACTGCGGACTGCGGGATAGATCACGTCGCCCGTTGGAGTGAGTGCGCGCCACCCCTTGACCAATGGAAGGTAGGGATGGCGATGACCATCATCGTAGAACCAACTCGCGCCGTGACGGGCGGTGTCGACACACACTTGGATGTGCACGTCGCGGCGGTCCTCGACGAGATCGGCGGCCTGCTGGCAACCGAATCGTTCGTGGCCGACCGGGGCGGCGAGGACCAGCTCGTTGGCTGGCTGGGATCGTTCGGTCCGCTGGCCCGTGTAGGTGTCGAGGGCACCGGCTCCTACGGCGCCGGCCTCGCTCGCCTCCTCGCGGCATCAGGCGTTGACGTCGTCGAGGTCGATCGCCCGAACCGGCAGGTTCGCCGACGCCAGGGCAAGACCGACACCTTGGATGCCATCGAGGCAGCGCGTGCTGCGCAGTCAGGTCGAGCAACCGGCAGAGCGAAGTCGCGTGACGGCAACGTCGAGGCAATCCGGGTGTTGGCCGTCGCGAAGCGCAGCGCCCGCACCACCAAGACCAAG
>JBGTIA010000613.1:0-4985 GCA_041745835.1 Ilumatobacteraceae bacterium
CCCGAGCGACGGGTCCGACGTGGTCGCCTCGAAGAATGCCGATGCGAACTCGGAGCGGCCCTGTGCGGCGGCGGCCTGCAGCGGTGCCAGCTGTTCCGGCGTGATCGCACCGAGCGCCTCGACGAGTCGGGCGTGGATCTCCGGCTCGGGCAGCGGCCCGTCGGGTGCGGGAATGACGGGTCGGCGGAGATGGAACACGTTGTGGGGGAATTCGAAGTTGAAGAACGTCGCCTCCCATTTCTCGAACTGACTCGGCGCCGGGAGCACGTAGTCGGCGAGCAGCGCTGTCTCGGTCATCGACACGTCGATGACGACCACCAACTCGAGTGACTCCAGCGCGTCGCGCATCCGCTGGCTGTCGGCGAGGCTGTGCGCCGGGTTCCCGCTCTCCACCAGCATCGCCCGGTAGCGGGCGGGGTGGTCGGTGAGGATCTCGTCGGGGATCACGTTGCACGGCACGAGCCCGCTGATGATCCGTGCGCCGACCACCGGCGATCGCCTCGTCTCGCTGTTGGGTCCGTCGGAGCGCACCAGCGACACGACCCACGACGCCATGTACTGCGTGCCCTCGCGTCCGAAATTGCCCGTGAGCGCCCACAGCAGTTTCTCCAGCCAGCTGTTCATCGTGGAGTGCCGGTTCATCTGGATCCCGAGATCCTCGAACACGGCGACGCTCGCCGAGGTGGCGATACGGCGGGCTGCAGCACGTATCGACGATTCGTCGACACCGCAGCGCACGGCGTAGTCGGCGATCTCGATTGCTTCGAAGTCGGCGACGATGTCGGCGTAGCCCGCGACGCTGGAGGTCACGAAGTCGCGGTCGACGAGACCCTCCTGCATGATCGTGGCCACCATCGCTGACAGGCAGAACGCATCGGTACCCGGCATGACCTGCAGGTGAATGCCGTGACCGTTCGACACAGCGAGTTCTGCGGTTTCGCTGCGCCGCGGATCAATGACGATGATCGCCCGGGTCGGGTCGTTGGCGATTTCCTTCAGCGTGGTGCGAGCACGGGGGATGCCGTGGCTCTGCCACGGGTTCTTGCCGACGAAAAGCGCCACCTCGCAGTGTTCGAAGTCGGCGCGCACCCCGCCGCCGATCATCTTGCCGTTCACCCAGAACTCGCCGGTCTTCTCCTGCGACAGTGCGTTGGCTTTGTACTTCGCGCCGAGCGCGCGCAGCGTGGCGCCGCTGTAGCTGCCGCCGAGGTGGTTCCCTTGCCCTCCGCCGCCGTAGTAGAAGATCGTTTCTCCACCGTGCGTGTCTCGCACCGCAGCAAAGCGCTCGGCGACCTCGCTGATGGCGGTGTCCCAGTCGATCTCCTCGAACGTGCCGTCGTCACGGCGCCGTAACGGATGGCGCAGCCGTGTGCCGCGCTGGTAGTGATCGAGGCGCAGCGCCTTCTCGCACGTGTAGCCCTGACTGGCCGGATGGGCCTTGTCGCCGCGGACACGCTCGAAACCGAGCCCGTCGGCAGCGACGCGAACCTCGATACCGCAGTTGCACTCACACAGAATGCACGCCGTGGGCCGCCAATGAGTTGTCGTCACGTCCTCCGCAATGGTCATCACCGCACAGTAGGCGAGTCCGTTGCATGAGGCAACCAACCAAGGGTCAATCGCTCGTCGAGTTGCCCTTGAACCCCGGACCCGCCTTGGCGCGCACATTGTCGAAGCGGATGGGCCCACCGCACGACGAGCACACGAACACCGGCGCTGCCGTAGATCCGCACGCGTGCCTCAAGACCAGTGGCGGACCATCGGGCGCTTGGTGCTCGTCGCCCCAGGCCATCAGTGCGACGATCACGGGGAACAGATCACGACCGCGTCCGGTCAGCCGATACTCGAAGCGCTCCGGGCCGTCCTGGTACTTCACTCGGGACACGATGTCGTGATCGACCAGCGTGCCCAGCCGATCACTGAGGATGTTCCGAGCGATCCCGAGGTCTGTCTGGATCGCCTCGAAGCGCCGCTGGCCGAGCATGATGTTGCGCAAGATCAGTAACGTCCACCATTCGCCAACGATCTCCAAAGACTGTGCGACCGAGCAGTTGAGTTGGCTCACGCTGCTGCGTTTCATAACGCAATGCTACGTCGTGCGATGTCGAGCGTGCACGAACTGAACCGAGCGGCGGCGCAGCACAACAACGTTGATATGCCGGCCGACCGACGCATCGCCAACTGGATGCTCGCCGCCACCGTCGGCTCCGTCCCGATCGTCGGCGCGGTCATGTGGTTGTTGCGCAACGACTCTCTGGGTCAGATCGATTGCCGGACGCAGGGCCCCTACGACTGCGCTTACGACGCCAACCTCGCCGCTGCCTACGGCGCGATCGTCGGCCTGCTCTTCCTCATCGGCGCCGTAGGCTCGCCCGCCGCTGGCCCCGCGCGGGCGTCGCAATCGGCTCGGTCGTGTTGGTCGCATGGCTGACGGTCGCCGCAGTGTTGATCGCAGCGACCCGAACCTGAGCGCACCACGTGGCGCAGAACTCCATTGACTCCGATGTCATCGAGCGTCGATGAGCCCGTGATCGGCACCTCGGATTCGGCGGCCGGCTCGTCGGACCGAAGCGAATGCGTGGTCGATGACGAGCAGTGTGCCGGGCTTCCTCATCGGCTGAGGGTGTGGCGTGTCATGAAGTCATCGAGGGCGGCACGTTGGCCGTCGACGAGTTGATCGACGATGCTCGTGACCTGTTCATGCCGTCCGACGGTGATGTCTTGAAGGCTGTGGTGGTGAAACACATCTCCGTCCGCGACGAGTCGATCGCTGAAGTCGACCCGGACGGTGTCGTGGTCGTGCCAGACGACGGAGTGTGAGAACTCGACGTGGTCGAAGATCCGCCGGGCGGTCGCTGACCCGTTCCGGTAGCTCTCCACTACGGCCTCTGGTCCTCGATGTGTGATGCCGTCGATGGTGTACACCACGTCACGGTGCAGATGTCGGGCCACTCGCGCAAAGTCGTCGTTGTCGAGGGCGGACGCGAGGTCGCTCACGGTCGCCAGGGCCTGGTTGGCATCGTGTGTCACGATGCCAACCAGTATTGTCCACCCGTCCTCGAGTCGTCGTCGCTCACACCGACGCGGGGTGTCCTTGGGTTGCGTGGGCGATGGCTTCGATGTGTTCGTGGTCGGTGCCGCAGCAGCCGCCGACGACGCACAGATCGAGCCGTTCGCCGAGGTCGCGGTAGCTCGCGGCAAGGGCTGCGACGTCGCCGCGGTCGAGTTCAGTGGCGGTGTCGAGTTCGCTGTGACTCATCGTGGAGGCGTTCGCTCGGATGCCCTTCACCCGGGAGATCCACGGCGCTCCTGCGTCCTCGTCGAGCAGGTGACGGAAGTGGGTCGGGTGAGCGCAGTTGATGAGGTAGTACGCAGGTGTCCCGTTCGTGATTTGGTCGACGTGGTCGATGGCGTCGCCCAGCGTCTGGCCTGACGGCAGACGGCCGTCGGTCTCAACGGTGAACGACACCGCCACGGGAATCCCGACGGCTGTGGCTGCGTTCGTCACACCGATCGCCTCTTCGACGTAGGTCATGGTGATGGCGCTCATCATGTCGGCACCGGCTGCGGCGAACGCTCGGGCCTGGAGGCCGTGGAAGTTCGTGGCTTCGGAGACCGACATCGCTGTGTCGACGACGTAGCCATCGCCCCGGGGACCGACGGCGCCGTTGACGACGGCCGACACACCGCGATGGTCGCTCAGGACGCTGCGAACGAGTTGCACGGCACGCTGGTTGATGTCGGCGAGCCTGTCGGAGCCGTAGCCGAGGCGGGCGCCCCAGTCCAGGCTTGCCCGCCAGGTCGGCGTGTCCAGCACGATGCCGCGCCCGAGGCGTGCGGCGATCTGCACGTAATTCTCGTAGTACGAGCGCAGCGCACGGGTGCCGGTCTCGCTGTCGAGCAGCGGAAACGACGCGAACTCGGGTAGGTCGATGCCGTCGAGATAGATGAGGACGGTTTCGAGGCCGGCGTCGGCGATGAACGGTTCGAGGGCGGTGAGTTGGGTGAGGGTCATCAGAGTCTCCTTGGGTTCGTCCGCTCGATGTGTGCGGATACCGAGATGGCGTGAGATCGCGCGTCACGTTGTGATCGCTTGGTCTCACGGCTCTCGGATACGGATGTACCGGAATCACGCGGTCAGGTCAGTTCCACTCGACGGGGGTTTCAGGTCGGTAGCTGCAGAAGAAGCCGGTGACGACCGACCGTCGCAGATGTGAGCCAAGGGTCGGGTGAGTGGCTTCGATGCGCTTGATCGACCCTCGGATTCGCTGCGTGACCGCCGATCGGGCCCGCTCGGCGGTGTCGGTATGGCGTCGGGAACGGCCTCCGAGACCGAGCGCGGCGGTGAGATGGTCGACGATGGCATCGAACTCGACCTGCGCTCGCTCCTCGCGGGCGTGGTCGTGGTCGGCCCGCGCGTCGTCGATGTCGACCTGGAGTTCGCGAAGTCGATCTTCGTACTGACGTCGCGCCGCGGCGTCGATCATCTCTCCGGTGCGGTGATCGTCGACGGCCGCACCGATGAGGTCCACGCAGCTGATCTCGACGCCGGGCCGGGCGAGCAGCTCAGCGAGGTCGTTCATGCCTTTGGACGCTTTCAGATGCACCGTCGAGCCGCCCCACGTCAGGGTCCACATTTCACCGTTGCGCGTGAAGGCTGCGCCGGTGTGCGACATGCCGGTCGAGTCGTCGGGAGCGCCTTGGCGCGCGGGAATGGTGGGCGAATCGCGGACCGTGGCGAGTACGTCGAGCATGACGTCGGTCGCAGCCCGTGGGGGAAGCACATGGCCGCGGACTGCGGGCAGGTTCACGAGGTGCAGCCCTGCCGCCGGGAGCGGGCTGGCCCGGGCCCGCCACTCGGCTGTGGCGGCGATGTCCTGCCAGCCGCTGATGTCGCGCCGGTGCATCAGCGCAGCGACCGGACCCAGTGGGTCCGCTCGCGACCAGTCGCTGGGCGATGCCGCCATTTCGTCGACCAGTTCCAC
>JBGTIA010000614.1:0-4643 GCA_041745835.1 Ilumatobacteraceae bacterium
CGCAAAAGCGCACCGCGTTCCTCGCGATCAGCCGCGTCGTACTCATCGACGATCCGGTTCTTGAACTCGGCGGAGAACCGCCGACGGGTTGATTTCGCTGGCGGATCGCCAGCATCGTGGTGTCCGTTCACGCTCCCATTGTGGGCGCGATCGAGCACCGTGGTTGAGGTCATGGTCATCAGTCAGGGTTCCTTCTTCTCGCCCCGATGGACAGTGAGCACCGGCATCACCGGTGTCTCACATCAGCCTGACAGACAGGGTATCGCGAATGCCCAGCTAGATGGCATGATCTGACACAGGCCGTCACCACCTGACACCTGCCTGAGTCGGCTCATAACCCGAAGGTCGCAGGTTCAAATCCTGCCCCCGCCACTCAAGTAAAGAACCAGCTCAGAGGCCCTTCCGCTCCGGCGGGCGGGCCTCTTTGCTGCTCGGATCCGTGTTCGCGTACAACATCGGTACAACAGATTTGACCTTCGGGAAGGAACCCGAAGGTCAGTGCGTATGACGCTGTGCACCCGGGTGAGTCAACCATGGTTGACGGCCCTGCGAGCGGTCAACTAGAGTTGACGGTGTGATGGAGAAGGTGCCGGATCCGAGCAACCCGGTCGAGGCGCTTGAGGCGGTGGTGTCACTGCGTCGGCTTGCGGATCGGCTCGAGGCGGCCTCGGTGCAGGCGGCGGTCGATCAGGGGTGGAACTGGGTACAGATCGCCGATGCGCTCGGGGTCACGAAGCAGGCCGTCCACAAGAAGTACGCCCGACGCGTGACGCGTCGGACCAGCTGATGTCGAGAGGACCCACATGTTCAACAAGCTGCGTCGGGCGCGAGCCGATCTCGCCACGATGAACGCACTGTTCCCGGCGGCCGAGCGCATCGCCCGCGATGACGGCGTCGAACAACCGGGCGCTGAGCATCTCCTGCTCGCAGCGCTCGACCTCGACGACATCGCGACCAGTGCGTTGAGCGCGGTCGATGTCGATCGGGCCGAGCTTCGCGCGGCGATTGCTGTGCAACATGAGGAAGCCCTGCGGGCGATCGGTGTCGTCGCCGACGACAACGCGATCACCGCGGCGCTCCCGCCGGGCGGTCGACCGCGCGGCCCGTACCGATCGCAGGGTTCGATGCAGACAGCGTTCCAACGCGCAGTCGAGCTCGCAAGACGCGACGGGCAGCATTGAACAGCGGCCATCTGCTCCTGGCCATCACCGACGCCGAACACGGCACGGTCGATCGGGCGCTCCACCAACTCGGAATCGACCCGCCTTTGCTGCGTGGCCGCGTTCATCACTTGCTCGCTCACCGCCAGTCTTCGCAGCACGAGGATCGTTGACATGCACGACCCGGACGCTGGGCGAGGCCAGCGCAGATGGGACACCGACGCGACGAGGGACTACCCGATCGGTCCCGACGACGCCGGTAACGCGGTGATGCACGCCATCGGCTTCGTCGTGAGCGCGTGGCGACGGCTCGTGGGCAAGATGTTCAATCGGCGCGGACGGCGACCGCACGTCGACGGCTCTGAAGAATTCGGTGACCGACGGTCACACGACCGGTCCGCGGGTCGTCCAATACCTGTGACGAACCAGTCAGGACCCGAGGAGCGATGATGACCGTGAACGAACACGCCCGCAGCCCGGCGCAGTTGATGACCCTGTTCGCCGAGCGAGCCGCCGCCGGCGACGCTGCCGGCTTGGCAGCGTTGTACGAGGCGAGAGCAGTGTTCGAACCCAAGCTCGGCGTGGTGTTCCGTGGACTGGACGCGTTCGGACGACATTGAGCGAGCTGGCCGGGATGCGGCCACGCATCTTCACCGCGGGCCGGTGATCGTGCCGGTCTTCGCTGTGATGCCGGCGACGGCGTGCAGCGGCAGCAAGCTACTCTCCGCTGATGTCCATCCGGTCGGATGATGAGAGCGGGTTCTGCGAGATCGACGGTGGGCGGATCTACTACGAGGTGACGGGCGCAGGTCCGCCGGTGCTGTTGATCCACGCCGGGGTTGCCAACCTGCGGATGTGGGACGGCCAGGTCGAGGCGCTCCGGCATCGGTTCAAGTTCATCCGCTTCGACACGAGAGGATTCGGGCGCACCGTCTCTGAGCACGTCGAGTTCAGCAACCGGCGCGACGCCCTCGCGGTGCTCGACGCTGCCGGTGAGCACTCGGCACACGTCGTCGGCCTGTCGCGAGGCGGGTACATCGCGCTCGATCTGGCGGTCGAACATCCGGATCGCGTCCTGTCGTTGACCGTCGCCGCCGGAGGCGTCAGTGGGTTCGAACCATCGGCTGAGTCGACCGTGGACTGGGACGAGGTCGAGTCGTGGGAAGACGCCAAGGACTGGGAGCGACTGACGGCCTTCGAGACGGCGCACTGGTTCGACGGGCCTGGCCAACCCGCGGATCGCGGGGATCCGGTGGCTCGGGCGCTGGTGGCGGAGTGGATTCGCAGCAACTATGCGGCCGAGCCCGAGTACGGAATACCGCAGCCGCTCGATCCGCCGGCGGATCAGCGTCTCGACGGACTCACTTGCCCACTGCTCGTCATGGTCGGCGAACTCGATGACGTCGGCACGATCGAGGCGATGCATCACCTCGCCGCAGCGGTGCCGTCGTCCCGGCTCGAGTCGCTGCCGGTAGCGCACATGATCAATCTCGAACAACCGTCACGGTTCAACGAGTTAATCGCGGAACACATCGACGCCGCCACCGACTGAACGCCTCTGCGAGGATCAACCTCGACAGAGCGTGACCAAAGGTCGGTCGGTACATGATCCCGTTGCGGGGCGCGGAGCGACAGAATCGCCGAGTACCAAGCACTCGCACCCGACGAGATCTCCGACCCGGTTGCCGTGCTCGTCGACGCGTTCGCAGCAGCCGGGGACGACCCGACCGCTGCGTTCTCCGAACCCGAGGTCGTCGCCGCCATCGAGCAGATCGTCGCATTCGAAACCGACCAGTGCGGCCTCGAACCACCACAGCCGGGCAGCTGATTCCGCCGGCCGTGCCGCCGATCTTGGGCCTCGTCGGCCCGCTGGTGGCCGCTCAGTCGCAGGGCCAAAGCCCTTCAGTCGGCTCAGGTCACGGGGTCGGTCGTGCCAGGAAGTCGCGTGCGAGGTGTGCCACGTCGTCGATGGCGTCCCAGGCTGGAGCGAGGTGGGTGAGGGGGAGTTGCACGACTTCGACGTGCGAGTTCGTGGCTTGCAGTGCGTCGAGTTCGGCGTCGAGCACGGGTGGTGCCCCGGACTCGGTGCAACGCACGATCAGTGTTGGGGATCGGACGCGTCGGTACATGCGCAGGATGTCGCGATCGCCGCCGTCGGCGAACCCGCCCTCGAACAGCACTCGGCTCGGGTGGCGCCGGAACCGGCCGTCGCCGAGATCGACGAGGTTGCGTTCTGCCATCTCTCGGGCGTTCGGCGCGGTGTAGCCGAGTTGTGGGAACAGTTCGACGAGCAGGTCGACTTGGGCGTCGCGCCAGGCGCGGTCTCCTTCGGCCGGTGGTTCGGTCATCGCCCAGAATGCTGCTCGCATACCTTGCTGAAATGCGGCGAACTCGGCGCGGTCGTTGTCGTCGCCGATGGTTGGCATGCCGGGTCCGAACCCGTCGATCGACACGATGTGGGTGTCGGGGTGTTCGGTGGCGTAGAACCCGGCGACGAAGCCGCCCATCGAGTGTCCGACGATGTCGACCGGTGTGAGCTCCAGTGACTCGACGAGTGACTCGACGTCACCGACTGCGTCGGCCCAACGAAACCGGGCCGGGTCGCCGGATTGGCCGCACGCCCGGAGATCGAGCGACACCACGGTGCGGTCGTGGCCGAGCCGTTCGGCCCACTGGTCCATTGACACGAGGTTGGCGCCGCCGCCGTGCAACAACACGAGCGGCCGTCCGGACCCACGTCGGTAGAGCCGGTAGGCGAGCTCGAGACCGTCGTGAGCGGAGATCTGTCCATCGATGCACGACATCACACGATTCTCGCATCTCCATGACGTCATGGCGGACAGAGTGTCTGCGTTGCGTCAGCGCCTGTCTTCATGCCGGTGGCTGTTGAGTAGGGAAGCGATGTCGGCGAGTTCGTGTCGGTCGACGAACGGGTCGGCGTGTCGATGCAGCCGCTGCCACTCGCCGTTGGATTCACGGAAGATTTCGGTCACCCGGAGATCCCATCGACGTTCGGTGCCCTCTGGGTCTCCGACGAACTCGACGATCCCTCGCTCGACGAACGACAACCAGGCAACGTCGCCGTGAATGTCACCGTTCAGGAACTCGATCGTCCCGGACCCGCGGCGCCACTGGGCGGCGACCGATCGTTGTATCGCCGCGGACTGCGCACCGCCCCGTCCGACACCGCCGACCCCACCCAGAATTGTGCCGTCGTTTATCCGCTGGCATCGCCGTTGATCCACGCGTGGTGGTCGTGTCGGCAGCGTTCGAGAAGCTCGGAGAGAACCGGATCAGCGTCCATTCCGCACATGATGCCTCGCCTGGCCGGGGCGCCCTTTCACAAGAATGGCCGTCGAGAATTCCGTCGCACGGCGCCCCAGACCAGGCACTCGGCGACCCAGACGGTGTGGCGGGCGCGCGCGATGATGTGGGCGTGGCGACGGGCACGGTTCGCACGGCAGCACCGCTGGGTTTGACGCT
>JBGTIA010000615.1:0-5603 GCA_041745835.1 Ilumatobacteraceae bacterium
CGGCGCCGCCGCCGCTCGAACGCCATCGCGATCACGAGTTCGGTCATCGCCGTGGTGGCCCTGCTGGTGCTCGTGCCTCGCGCTCCGGGTTGGGAACAGGTGAAGCGATCGTTCTTCGATCGCGAGGTCCTCGCCGATTCGTTTCCCCGCCTGCTGTCGGCATTCGTCCTGAACCTGCGGATCCTGCTGTGGACCACCCCGACGGTCCTGGTGCTGTCGCTGCTCATCGCGCTCGCCCGCAACGCTCGCACCCCCGCCCTCTTCCCGCTCCGGGCCTTCGGTGCCGCGTTCGTCGACATCTTCCGTGGGATTCCCACGATTCTCGTGATCTTTCTGATCGGGTTCGGCGTACCGGGCGGCCTCGACCTGTCACGCCCCTACAACAGCCCGCTCCTTTGGGGATCGATCGCGCTGATCCTCTCCTACTCCGCCTACGTTGCGGAGATCATCCGCTCGGGCATCGACGGGGTCCCCGAACAGCAACGCGCCGCAGCGCGGTCGATCGGGATGTCGAGTGGGCAGACGATGCGATCCGTCGTGCTGCCGCAGGCGTGGCGACTCATCGTGCCCCCGATGATGAACAGCTTCATCAGCCTGCAGAAGGACGTCGCCCTCGTCGGCCTGTTGGGGCCCGTCGAGATCCTGCGGCGTTCGCAGATCGATACGGCCCGCACCTTCAACTTCACCCCGTACGTGGGAGCAGCCATCATCTTCCTGTGTCTGACCATCCCGATGACACGGATCGCCGATGGCCTCATGGCCCGTCAACGCCGCCGCACCGGCGGCACGATGATCGGATGATGCGATCGTGACGCTGCAGGTCGAGAAGTTGCGGGTCGAGAAGTTGCAGGTCGAGAAGGTCACGAAGGCGTTCGGTGACAACGTCGTGCTCGACGAGGTCACCCTCGACGTCGCCGAGAGCAATGTGATTTGCCTGATCGGCGCGTCCGGATCGGGCAAGAGCACGCTGCTGCGCTGCATCAATCTGCTCGAGCCGATCGACGACGGACGGGTACTGCTCGACGGCGAGGACATCAGCGAACCCGGACTCGACCCCGACCCCGTTCGACGGCGAATCGGCATGGTGTTCCAGAGCTTCAACCTCTTCCGGCACATGTCGGTGCTCGACAACGTGGCCATCGGACCCCGCAAGGTGCTCGGCCGATCCCGATCCGACGCCCGACAGATCGCCACCGACCTCCTGGACAGGCTCGGCCTGTCGGATCGATCGACCGCGTACCCCGATCAACTGTCGGGAGGCCAACAACAGCGCGTGGCCATCGCCCGATCGTTGGCGCTCGGCCCCGAAGTGATGCTGCTCGACGAGATCACGTCGGCGCTCGACCCCGAACTGGTCGGCGAAGTACTCGACGTGGTGCGTGAACTCAAGAGTGCCGGCATGACGATGCTGCTCGCGACCCACGAGATGGCCTTCGCACGGGAGATCGCCGATCGCGTGTGCTTCCTCCACGAGGGATGCATCCTCGAGGAGGGTCCTCCGTCACGGATTTTCGAGTCGCCGATCGAGCCGCGCACCCAGGCGTTCCTCCAGCGCGTCATCGACGCCGGGCGTCTCTGAGCGCAGCGACGCTGTCAGCCGCCCATCAGCGTGGTGGCGTACTCGTCGCGCAGTGTCTTCTTCGAGAACTTGCCGACACTGGTCTTGGGTACCTCGTCGATCCACACGACACCCTTGGGCATCTGCCACTTGGCGATCTTGCCCTCGAGGAACGAGAGCACCTCGTCCTCGGTCAACTCCTCGCCCGGAACCTTGACCACGCAGGCGAGGGGTGCCTCTCCCCAGCGCTCGTGCGCCACCCCGACCACGGCAGCCTCGGCGATCTTCGGGTGGGCCATCAGTTCGTTCTCGAGCTCGACCGAGCTGATCCACTCGCCGCCGGACTTGATGAGGTCCTTGGTGCGATCGACGAGGCGGACGAAACCACGCTCGTTCACGGTGGCGACGTCGCCGGTCTTGAGCCAGCCGTCGTCGGTGAAGCTCTCGCGCGAGCGTTCGTCGTCGTAGTAGTCCGATGCGATCCAGTTGCCGCGGCACTGCAACTCGCCGCTGCTCGAACCGTCCCATGGGACGGGAGTGGTGGTGCCGGGCTCGACGACACGACATTCGGCGCCGAACACGATGCGGCCGACCTGGGTGCGCAGATCAGCTTGCACGTCCTGCGGGAGTTGCTCCTGGTCGGTGTCGAGGCGGCACACGGCAGCGATCGGGCTCGTCTCGGTCATGCCCCAGGCTTGGAAGATCGGCAGGCCGGTCTGCTCGCGATAGGCCTCCGACAGCGACTTCGGCACCGCAGATCCGCCACACGGAATCGAACGCAACGACGAGGTGTCGCGACCCTTCAGCTCGGGCAGCACGGCCATCCAGATCGTGGGCACGCCAGCGGCGACGGTGACCTTCTCGTTCACGATCAGGTTCGCGATCGCCGGGCCCGACAGGTCGGGGCCGGGCATCACGAGATTCGCGCCGGTGGCGACCGCGGCGTGCGCGTGACCCCAGGCGTTCGCATGGAACATCGGGACGACCGGAAGGATCACATCGCTCTCGCGGGCGCCCAGGCTGTCGGCCGTCATCGCGCCCATCGTGTGCAGGAACGTCGACCGGTGCGTGTACACCACACCCTTGGGGTTGCCGGTGGTGCCGCTCGTGTAGCACATGCTGGCGGCGCGGTGCTCGTCGTCGACGCTGAACTCGACCGGGTCGGCAGCGGCGAGCAGCTCCTCGTAGTCGAGGAGTTCGTGACCGTTCAGATCGGCAGGGATCTCGCCCTTGCCGTCGTCCATCATCACGAGATGACGGAGGTTCTCTAACGTCGGCAGCAACGGGGCGAGCAGACCGAGCAATGAACGATCGACGAAGATCACCTCATCGTCGGCGTGGTTCACGATGTAGGTGAGCTGCTCGGGGAAGAGGCGGATGTTCAAGGTGTGCAGGACGCGGCCCGTGCAGGGCGCTGCGAAGTAGAGCTCGAGGTGGCGAGCCGTGTTCCAGGCGAACGTGGCGACGCGGCCGTCAGCGGAGATGCCCAGGTTGTCCAGCACACCGCCGAGCTTGCGCGTGCGCGCCGCCCACTCGCCGTACGTGATGCGCTCCGGACCGCCGCCCGTCGCGGTCACGATCCCCTTGTGTGGAAAGTACTTCTCGGCGCGCTCGAAGATGTGAGGGATCGCGAGTGGAACGTCTTGCATCAGACCCTGCATGACGCGAGAACGTAGCGCACCCCGCCGAGCGGCGATCCACCGGGGGCGGTACCGTGACGCGCCATGACCGAGAGTGCGGCGATCGATGCCGCCGAGCCAGCGCATGTCCGTCCGTCGTGGGCGCCGCTGACCCTCGTTGCCTTCGTCACGCTCGTGATCGCAACCAACATCGCCAGTGCCGTCTGGGCGCGTTGGGTCGACACGAATCCCGAGGCGTTGCTGGTGCTCTCGTCGCGCAACCGCTACCTCGCGCTCACGCTTGCGGCCGGCGTGCCCGTTGGCACCTACGCCGTGATCGCGTTCGTGCGTATCGCTGCAGCGTTCGGCGTGTGTCACATGATCGGGCGGGCGTACCACCACGACGCGATCACTTGGTTCCGCAAGTACCTCGGCGTGACGCCGGAGACCATCGACACCTTCAACCGCTGGTTCGCACGGGCCGAGTGGTTCCTGGTGCCGTTCTTCGCCGGCTCGAACATCGTCGCAGCGTTGAGCGGCGTGCACCGCACCCCGCCGGTGCGGCTCGCCGTGCTGCTGTCGGTCGGCATCGCCGGGCGACTGGTGCTGATGTGGTGGTTGGCACGGACGTTCGAAGCGCAGCTCGTTGACTTCCTCGGCTGGCTGCAGCGCTACCAGTGGTGGGCCGTCGGCATGTCGATCGCGATCGTGCTCCTTGTCAACGTCCGCAACTTCCGCGGCGCCTGATTCACCACAGCGCCCCGCCGTTCGTTACAACAGGGGTCAGACCCGCGATGTAATCGACGGCCGAGTGCCGCCTATGTGGCCGAAACCGGCCGAGCGTTGCTAGAACGGTGCGCATGGCTCAAGTCACACTCGGCGGCAACCCTGTCCACACGTCCGGAGATCTCCCCACCGTCGGCTCGGCCGCACCTTCGTTCTCGCTGGTCGGCGCCGACCTCGGCGAGTACGACGCATCGGGATTCGCCGGCAAGAACGTCATCCTGAACATTTTCCCGAGCATCGACACGCCGACGTGCGCCACGAGCGTCCGCCAGTTCAACGAGCGGGCAGCTGGCATGAACGAGACGGTCGTACTGTGCGTGTCGGCCGATCTCCCGTTCGCCATGAGTCGCTTCTGCGGCGCCGAGGGCATCGAGAACGTGAAGGTCGGCTCGACCTTCCGATCCGACTTCGGCGCGGACTACGGGGTGACGCTCACCGACGGCAAGCTGCAGGGCGTGCTCGCCCGCGCCGTGGTGGTCATCGGTCCCGACGGCACCGTCAATCACACCGAACTCGTCCCCGAGATCGCCCAAGAACCCGACTACAACGCCGCCCTCGCCGCCCTGTAGGGGACAACAGGGGTCAGACCCGTGTTGTCCCGTTCGCTCCCGACGAGTTCCATCACCTTCGACATCACTGCAACCAGACCAGGGTCGTCGGCGATCAGCGACCGGGCGCGCAACGAGGCCTTGCGAAGGGCCTCAGCGTTCCGCAGCTCGAAGAACTCCATGAGGGCATCGTCGGTGCTCGCCGCGCTGGCCTTGGCCCAGGCGAGGACCACCTTCCGAGCGACGGCACCGGAGCGAGCATCTGCAGGTGCGCCTCTCTCCGCAAGGACGAGTTCCGCCGCCTCCACCAGGGAGTGCAGCAGGTGGACGTCGGCTCGACAAGGCGGCTGGACGTCATCTTCAACGAAACGATCGAACTCGTCCGGGTCCCAGCCATCCAGCACCGTCGTCGTGCACAACCATTCGGGTTTCCTGCGCAGACCCAAATAGGTGCGGTGGCTCGACCACCGATACTCACGGACGCTCGTGATACCCGGTAGGTCCAATGGGTTTCGATGGATGTACCGAGCCGTCGCCACGAGGTGACGTTCATCGGTGATCAATCGGGAATGGAAGCGCCCACGAAAGAGGGGACCGTCCCTGCCCAGTCGATCATTGACATGGCGCGTGTACAAGGAACTGAGGCGTTGCATTGCGTCGGACAAGTGAGCGTCCGGGCAGTGCCACAGCATGTGGAAGTGGTTGTCCATCAGGCAGTAGGCGTGCGTCTGGATGCCGAAGCGATTGAACACGTCGGCCAGGCGTTGGCCGAACTCGATTCGATCGCTGTCTGCGAAGAACACGTCGGCATGGTCGATCCCGCGGTTCATCACGTGGTGCCATCCGTTTTCAATGTCGGGGCGTGGTGGGCGAGCCATGGTTGCATCATGGCGATCGGGTGTCACAGGGTGGGACAACACGGGTCTGACCCGTGTTGTCCGGGGTTAGACCCAATACCGTCCAGTTAGCTTGCTGATAGCAGGATGGTGGGTGGGCGGTTGTCGGGTTGGGGCCAGTGGTGGTGGCGTCTTCGTTTGACGTGCCATTTGGGCATCTTGCGTTTGATGAGCCGTGGGTTGGCTCGTCGTCGTC
>JBGTIA010000616.1:0-2703 GCA_041745835.1 Ilumatobacteraceae bacterium
CAGTCCGGCGCGATAGAGGGGAAGCCCCTCCGACAGAGCGTCGTACGCGACCTGCAGGTGGGCGGCCTCCTCGGCCATGCCCTTGTCGAGCTTGGCCTGGCGCTGGGTCTGGTGGAGGCGCTTCTCGACGGTCTCGAGGTCGGCGAGGGCGAGTTCGATCTCGACGACCCGGAGGTGTTCGAGCGGATCGGACGGCCCGGTGATGTCGTCGTTGACGAATGCCCGCAGCACGAACACGATCGCGTCGACCTCACGGATGTTGGCGAGGAATTTGTTGCCGAGACCTTCGCCCTTGCTGGCGCCCTCGACGAGCCCGCCGATGTCGACGACCTCGACGGCGGCGTGCACGGTCTGCTTCGACTTCGACATCTCCGAGAGCCGGTCGAGGCGGTCGTCGGGCACCTTGGCGACACCGATGTTCGGGTCCTTGGTGGCGAACGGGTACGGCGCCGCCAGGGCACCACCGCCGGTCATTGCGTTGTACAGCGAGCTCTTGCCCGCATTGGGGAGACCGACGAGGCCGAAACGTTCCATGAGTCGCCCGAGGCTACCGACCCAGCCCTCAGCCCCGTTGCGCTCACAGTCTGTGCGGATCTGGTTGCGTGCAGCGCAACTGATTCCGCCCAGAGTGCGACAGGACGCTCGAGCGTCAGGCGACATCCGGAGCCGGTGTGCCCGCCCACTGGGAGACTGCGCTGAGTATTCGATCTGCGGTGGCCTTCTGCCGGGTGATGATCGCCCGATAGGTGAACCGCAAGACCACCCAACCGGCGGAGATCAGCTGTGTGTCGCGCTCGCGATCGCGTTCGAAGTGTCGCTGTTCCCGACCGTGGTAGGCCCAGCCGTCGCACTCGATCACGACCGGCGTACCTCGAACCCGGAAGTCGACCTCGAACCCCTCGATGACCGGGTGGAATTCGAGGTCGGGGATGCCGTACCGGTCGGCCAGCCGTGCGAAGGCCATCTCCAGCACCGAGTCGGAGGGCTTGTCGTCGATCGACCAGTCGGCGATCGCATCGCGGACCGCAACAACCCCGGTCCGGCCGGGGCGTGCGTGTTCGGCAGCCGCGAACTCGAGCGCATCGAGCGATGCGAGGTTCGTCGTGATCGCGTGTCCAACGGCGCTGTGGAGCGCTGGTGGATCGACGGCGCCGAGATCGAGCAGGGTGCGGATGATGTTTGTGCAGCGGATGCCGAACCGGCGTTGCGGCACGAGTCGCCGCAGATCGCGCGGTCGGTGCACGACGACGCCTTCGAACGCCACGTCACGACGTTGCGACGGGAGCAGCACATCGACCGGATCGTCGTCGGGTCGTGGGATTCCCCACAGTCGTGCGGCGGATCGGTGCGATGCGAGCGCATCGGCCCCAACGGCGTAGACGGCAGCGATGATCCGTTGCTCGGGCGTATCAGGCGTGCCGTGGAGTCGTGCCACGTAGGGATGGAGTTGTTCGATGGTCCCGGACTTCGGCGCTCGGTACCAAGCGTCCCGCGACAGACCCGACGCCTCGAGGGTGATGATGCCGTGATGAGCGCGGGCCCAGTCGTCGAATTCGGAGAGTCTCATACGCATGCAGTGGGTGGCGAGATCGCAGGACCGGAACCACGTCGACTCTGTGCGGATCTGGTTGCGTGATACGCAACGGAATCCGCACAGACCGGGGGCGGCCGCCAACCGGAGGCCGGTACGATCGCTGAGATGACGCCCGAGCAGGCGCTGTTGCGCGTGATCCACTGCCTCGACCGGGCACACGAGTCCGGGTTCAAGGCCAAGGCATTCGCCCGGGCGCTCGACGTCGTGCGTTCCACGCCCACCGACGAGCTCGCCGAACGAGCACACGCCGGAACCCTCACCGACCTCGACGGCATCGGATCGTCGACCGCCACCGTGATCGCCGACGCCCTGGCCGGTCGCGAGCCGGCGTACCTCGCGAAGATCGAGGCCGAGTCGCAGGTGTCGATCACCCCCGAAGGGCAGGTGTACCGAGATGCGCTGCGCGGCGACTGCCACCTGCACTCCACGTGGAGCGACGGCGGCGCACCGATCGAGGCGATGGCGGCCACGGCGATGGACTGGCCTCTGATCGTGGCCATGATGTATCGCGAGAGCCGCTTCGACCCCGACGTGGTCTCGTGGGCCGGGGCGCGCGGGTTGATGCAGGTACTGCCGACCACTGCGCAGCGCTTCGGGATCAGCGACATCGACAGCGCCGAGGGCTCGATCGTCGCCGGCGTGCGCATGCTCGGGTGGTTGTACGCGCAGATGGACAGCGAACTGACCGTGCCGGATCGCACGTGGTTCTCCCTTGCGGCTTACAATGCGGGCCTGGGGCACCTGCTGGACGCCCGCAAACTGGCGCGCGAACTGGGCCTTGATCCGAACCGCTGGTTCGGCAACGTGGAGCACGCGATGCTGAAGCTGTCTCTACCCGAGCACTACCGCAACGCCCGCCACGGCTACGTTCGCGGCATCGAGCCCGTCACCTACGTGCGCGACGTCCGCGCGCTCTACAACGCCTACCGCAGCATGGTGAAATCCTGAGCAAGCTGCCCGGGCCAGGGACAGCCGTCATGACACTCGAACTGGAACACTGGCAAGACGTGCCGCGCGACTGCGCGCGGCAGATCCCGGGCGTGGGCCACGACAACGAGCGGGTAATGGACCTGTCCACGCGCGCCACGACACCGGATCAGCAACGCATC
>JBGTIA010000617.1:0-3173 GCA_041745835.1 Ilumatobacteraceae bacterium
GACGGCCACGCACTGTCCGTGCTCGGCCAGCGCGTCGGCGACGTCGGCGACCGACGTTCCCGCCCCACACCGGATCGTCATCTCGGCCGGCTGGATCCAGTCGAGTCCCGACGGCGGCGTGACGCAGCGAACGCCCGGAACGGGCCCACCACGGGTGCCCGTGCCGCTCACCGTGACCGGGTCGGTGTCACCGACCTCGTCGACGAACGCTGTCACCGCCGCGTCGAGGCCAGATCCGTCCAGTGCGGACGCGTTCACACCCAGGCACCATCGGGGACGCCGTGGACGCTGTGGACGTCGCCGCATCCGGCAGGGCTCGGCAGCACCTTGTCGGGGTTCGACAGGAGCTCGGGGTCGAACGCACGACGCAGGTCGCCCTGGGCCGCCAGATCGACCTCGGAGAACATCAGCGGCATCAGATCCCGCTTCTCGAGCCCGATGCCGTGCTCGCCGCTGAGCACGCCGCCCGCCTCCACCGAGACTCGAACGATCTCCTCGCCGGCCGCGTGCACGCGTTCGATCACCCCGGGCTCGCGGGCGTCGTACACCAGCAGCGGATGCAGGTTCCCGTCGCCGGCATGGAAGACGTTCAGCACGAGGAGTTCGTGACGAGCTGCGATCTCGTAGACCTGGGCCAGCACCTCGGGAAGTCGATGGCGAGGCACGACGGTGTCGTGGAGGTAGTAGTTCGGCTTGATCCGGGCGATCGCGCCGAATGCCGACTTGCGACCCTTCCACAACAGGGCACGCTCGGCATCGTCGGCGGCGACTCGGATCGAGCCGACGTTGCGATGCGCAGCAAGCTCGCGTATTCGTGCGATCTGCGACGCCACACCAGCGGGAAGTCCGACCACCTCGATCAGGAGTGCGGCTGCCTGGTCGACCGGAAGACCGGCGTGGATGAACTCCTCGACCGCCTGGAGGCACAGCTGGTCCATCATCTCCACGGCGGCTGGCACGATGCCGTCGGCGATGATGTCACTCACGAGTTGAGCCCCATCGGCGACATCGGCGAAATCGAGCAGCATCGTTGCAACGCCGGGCGGATTGGCCATGAGCTTCACGCACACCTTGGTGGCGACACCGAACATGCCTTCACTGCCGACGAACGCGCCCCGCAGGTCGAAGCCGGCGGGTTCGGGATCCTCGCCTCCCAACACGGTGACCGACCCGTCCGGCAACACGACTTCGATGGCGTGGACGTGTGCGCTCGTCACCCCGTCGGCGAGGCAGTGGGGCCCGCCCGAGTTGTTGGCGACGTTGCCGCCGATCGAGCACGTCTGCTGGCTGCTCGGGTCCGGCGCGAAGTGCACCCCGAGGTGAGCGATCCGGGTCGACAGGTCGAGATTGAGCACGCCGGGTTCCACCCAGGCGATCCGAGTGCTCGGATCGATCGAGAGGATTCGGTTCATCTTCGACGTCGAGATCACGATCGACCCGGCCGTCGGCACGGCTCCCCCGGCCAGCCCGGTCCCCGAGCCCCTGGCGACGAATGGTACGTGGAACTCGTTGGCGACCCGGACGATCGCTTGCACGTCGGCGGTGGACTCGGCGAAACACACGACCGCAGCCTGGCCGACGAGATTGGACGCATCGTGCCGGTACAGGTTGACCTCGGTGGCGCCGTCTCGTACCTGGTCGGGTCGGAGCCGCTCGCGGAGCCGGACGACGAGGGGGGTCGTCACCGGGGCGCCTGGCGCTCCTTGGGGCGCATCACGATCACGCGCCCACTCTCGACCGGGACCCCATCGACGTAGACCTGATCACCGGGAGCGACGTGCTCGTCGAGCGACGTCAGGCGACCCTCACGTCGGGCTCGCAGTTCGTCCTCGGTGTGTTTCATCACCTGGCGGCCTTCGCGGAAGGCATCGACGACATTTCCGCTCTTCGACCGAACGGTGTCGGCCGCGGACCGCGCGAGCTGTGTCGGCGTCATCTGCGCTGCGGTCTCCTTGACCTTCTTCTTGGCGTAGCCGGCCGAGGCGAGACCGGCGACCACGCCCCCCGCAAACCATGTCGCCCGCTTCATCATGCTCGCTTCCTCCATCGTGACGAGTTCGTGGCGTCGACGTCGATTCCCTCGGCACCCTCGATCGCTCGGACGTCGACCGCGCCGATCCGGGTTGCTGTCGGAGCACCCCGCAGGCGCGAAATGGTGCGTGACGTCCCACGGGCCAAACCGGCGGCCTTGATCATGGGCGAGGAGAAGGTCGTGCGGGCCACCCGACCTCCGACCGCGTCGCCGATCGCCTCCGCGGAACCGAGCACGCGATCGAATCGCTCGAGGTCGGCTCGCGCCTCGTCGACGGTTGCTCTGGCTTCGTCGGTGGTCACGAGCAGTTCACGGATCAGCGGGGTCGTCTCCATGCGCAACTGGTCGACCTCGCGGCGTACGTCGCGCAGCGTGTCGAGCACACGCAGGAGCACGACGATCAGGGCCGCGAACCCGATCGAACACAGAACAGCGGCGACGACCAGCACCAGTTCGCCGGCGCTCACGTGACGTCCTTCATCCGGTCACCCCTCATCCGAGTGACCAGGGCCGCTTCGTCGCCGTGGTCACTCGGCTCGTACCAGCGCCGATCGACCAGCGCGTCGGGCAGGTACTGCTGAGCGACGCGATCCGAGGCATGGTCGTGAGGATACTCGTAACCCGCTCCGTGACCGATCGTCGATGCGCCCTGGTAGTGCGCGTCGCGGAGATGGGCCGGGACCTCGCCGACCGCTCCGGCACGAACGTCTGCGCGTGCGGTCCAGATGGCCACGGCGCTGCGATTGCTCTTCGGAGCGGTGGCGAGATAGATCGCCGCCTGGGACAGGTTCAGCTGGGCCTCGGGCAGCCCGACGTGTTCGAGCGCGTGCGCGGCGGCAACGGCGACCTGCAGCGCACCGCTGTCGGCCAGACCGACGTCCTCTGATGAGAAGATGATCATCCGTCGGGCGATGAACCGTGCGTCCTCTCCGGCTTCGAGCATCCGAGCGAGCCAGTAGACCGTGGCGTCGGGATCAGAGCCCCGCATCGACTTGATGAAGGCGCTGACGACGTCGTAGTGATCGTCGCGCCCGTACCGCAGTGCGGTGGTGCCGAGCGCCGCCTCGACGTGTGCCAGCTCGACGTGGCCGTAGCCGGCGAGCGCGCACGACACCTCGAGGGCGGTGAGTACCTGGCGTCC
>JBGTIA010000618.1:0-6635 GCA_041745835.1 Ilumatobacteraceae bacterium
CGGCGCGGGCCATGGCGGCCCCACCGGCCGCTACGAGGCATGGCGCGACGAAGCTCGAACCCTCGCATTCATCCTCGCCACGACCTGACCCCTTCACGTTTGTGTGAGATTTTGGGTGGGACGGGTCACCCGGAATGCCACGCAAACGGGTGGGTCGACGTCAGGCGAACAGCGCAACGACGCCGAGCGCCATGAATCCGACGTTGCGTGCGACGTGACTGCGTCCGAGCGGCTTCGTCGACCAGGCGCCGAAGCAGGCGCACGGTGGGTGCTCGCCTTCCGCCAGGCGACGCAGGATCAGCACAGTGAACGCAACGAGCACCGTCAGTGCACTGGCTGCGGCGAGTACCGGCGCCACCTGCACCACGAGGAGCGCACCGAGCACGATTTCCAGCCATGGCAACACCTGCACGAGTAACGGTGGCGCACCCAGAGCTCGCGCCTGCTCGGGCCATGCCCGGCCCGCTGCCAGCTTGGAACCGCCGGACACCAGGAACACCAGCCCGAGCAGGATCGCCGCCACCAGCCCGGCCGCGGCCATCGGGTCAGACCGTGATCGTCATGCGCTCGCGTGCAGCGAACGCGTCGACGCCGAGCTTCGCGGCGCACTCCATCACCGGAGCGAGCATCTCGTCGAGTTCGTCGTCGTTGTGCGCCGGATCGTGATGGAACAGGGCGAGCTGCTTCACGCCCGCTGCCGAGGCGAGCCACACGGCGTACTCGGGTGTGCAGTGGCCCCAGTCGCGCTTCTGGGCGAACTCGTCGGGCGTGTACTGAGCGTCGTGGATCAGGAGATCGGCGCCGTTGCACAGATCGAACGCGCCGGGCCAGGCCGAGTGCGATCCGTCGGTGGGCATCTGATGGTCGCTCATGTACACCACCGAGCGACCGTTCCACTCGACGCGGTATCCGACGGTGTGTCCGACGTGCGGGATCAATCGAGCGGTCACATGAGCGTCACCGATCGTGAACTCGTCGTCGCCGACCTCGTGGATGTCGACCATGCCCGGGAACATCGAGAAGTGGATCGGGAACAGCGGAGGCTTGATCGTGTCGGCGAACACTTCCGCGACGGTGAGGTCGCCGGGCTGCCTGGGCGCATAGAGCGTGACGTTCGAGCCGGGGCGCAGGAACGGCTTGAAGAACGGCAGGCCCTGGATGTGGTCCCAGTGCAGATGACTCAACAGACACGTCCCGCGGAACGGCTCGTCGCCAGGCTGCGTCAGGCCGAAGTACCGCAGACCGGTACCGAGGTCGAACAGGATCGGATCGTGACCGGGGATGTCGAGCGACACGCACGACGTGTTGCCGCCGTACCGCGCGATCTCGTGGCCGTGGCACGGTGTGGAACCACGGACGCCATGAAAGGTGACCCCCATGCCGTCACTTGCGGTACGTGTGTCTCCTGTTCCCCCGATGAATGCACGATAGATCGTTTGACGAGTGCCGATGCAACCGCAGTTGCGTGACGTGCGTCGCTCCGCATGCGCAGCGCCGACTCGTCCACCGACTGATCACCGGGACACTGCCGATTGCTACCGTCGCGACCATGGCCGCCGCAACCGAGATGCCCACACTTCCCGACGGGATCGTGGTGGTCGTGAAGGAGGAGTGCGCGACCTGTCACTCCATCGAATCGGTCCTGCGCCAGCTCGCCGAGCTGACGACGCTGACCGTGTACACGCAGGACGATCCCCGATTTCCCGAGTCACCGATGCCGATCCACGACGCCGATCTGGCGGTGAGTTGGCATCATCGCATCGAGACCGTTCCGACCGTGGTCCGCGTCGCCGACGGTGTCGAGGTCGAGCGCACCGTCGGTTGGAGCCGCAGCGAGTGGGAGCGCGTGACCGGCATCGACGGCCTCGGTGAGGATCTGCCTGCGATGCGCCCGGGCTGCGGGTCGATGAGTGTCGATCCCGATCTGGTCGACGAGCTCAACGTTCGCTTCGGCGCCTCCACACTCGCGTCGCGTCGCATCGAGGTCGCCGAGGCCGAAGACGAGATCGAGATGATGTTCACCCGCGGCTGGACCGACGGTCTCCCCGTCGTGCCCCCCACCGAGGGGCGGGTCATGCGGATGCTGACCGGTACGACTCGGGCGCCGTCGGACATCGTCGCCACGGTGCCTCCCGATCTCGTCGACGTCACCGTCGAGAAGGTGGCGGTCGCCGCCGTGATGGCGGGGTGCCTGCCCGAGTACCTGCCCTGGGTGCTCACTGCGGTCGAAGCGGCCTGCAACCACGAGTTCAACATGCATGGCCTCCTCGCCACCACGATGCCTGTCGGTCCGGTCATCGTGTGCAGCGGGCCCGGCACACGTGCGATCGGCATGAACTCGGGTGGGAACGCGCTCGGTCAGGGCAACCGCGCCAACTCCACGATCGGACGGGCGCTGCAACTCGTCGTCCGCAACGTCGGCGGCGGACGTCCCGGTGAGGTGGATCGCGCGACCCACGGCAGTCCCGGCAAGATCGGATTCTGTTTCGCCGAGAACGACCTCGAGTCCCCCTACGGCACACTCGCCGTCGAGCACGGCATCGAGCCTGGCGTCGATGCACTCACCGTGTTCGCCGGCGAAGGGACTCGCTGCGTCGTCGATCAACTCTCACGCGAACCCGACTCACTCAGCCGGTCGTTGGCAGCGAGTCTGCAGGGGCTGCACCACCCCAAGTTGATCCTCGGTTTCGACGCCATCCTCGTGATGGGACCGGAGCACGCTCGGGTCTTCGCCGAAGCGGGCTGGGATCGTGAGCAGATCGTCGCCGGGATCTCCGAGCACCTGAACCGGCCCGGATCGGCGTTGGTGCGAGGCGCCGACGGTATGGCCGAGGGCCTTCCCGCGGGCTTCGCCGACGCCGAGTCGCTCCCGAAGTTCCGCCCGGGCGGCTTGATGCTGACGTTCGCCGGCAGCGGCACCGGCCTGTTCTCGGAGATCATCGGCGGGTGGGCGAACGGCGACGTCGGCTCGAAGCCCGTCACCCGGGCCGTGACATACTGAGCCGTCATGAGCGCCCGCACGATCCTCGATCCGACCAGCGAGCGAACCGTTGCGGAGCGCGAACGACTCGAACGACCGTCGTCGCTGGCGGGGTTGACCGTGGGGCTGCTCGACATCTCCAAGCCGCGCGGCGACGTGTTCCTCGATCGGCTCGAGGAGCGCCTGACCGGCGTCGGTGCGTCCGTCAACCGCTATCGCAAGCCGACGTTCACGAAGCCGGCGCCGGTCGACCTGCGTCATCGGATCTCCGTCGAGTGTCAGGTCGTGATCGAGGCCTTGGCCGATTGAGGCAGTTGCACGTCGTGCAGTGTGCACGACATCAGTGATCTGGAGTTGCGAGGCATTCCCGGCGTCTTCGTCGCGTCGGACGGGTTCGTCGAGGCCGCCATCGCCCAGTCGACCTCACTCGGGTTCCCTTCGGTCGCCCGCGTGTTCACCCCGCACCCGATCCAGGACCGCACCGACGACGAGATGGTCGCCTACGCCGACGCCGCCTTCGACGCCATCGTCGCAGCCGTCACCTCGGAGGTCTGACCCGGCTGCCCTGGTCGTCGCCGTCTGCGGCGGTTCGGACGTCCGTCGAGTACGCCGAGTGGAGATCGAGCGGTACATCTGACGATCCCGGCTCGATCGGCGTGATCGGCTGCATGATCCTGCGCCGCTCGGGGGTCAGCCGCTCGAGGAACTCCGATGACAACCGGTAGCCGAAGCGAGGCGTCGCCCACGGCGGTCCGTAGCGCAGGATGATCACTCGACGCTCTCCGGCGTTCATCCTCGTGCTCCCGCCGTGCATGCAGGCGTCGACGAAGACCAGAGCGTCGCCGGCGCGACAGTGCACCGCGACGGCATGGGGCAGGTCGTCCATGCGATCGCCACGCGCGTAGTCACCGGCGAGCGGATGCACGAAGTTCGACTTGTGGCTGCCCGGAACGATCATCGTCGGGCCATCTCCCGGTCCGATGTCGGTCAGTGCGACGAGCACGTTGAGTTGCCCGCAGCGGAACCGACCGTTTCGATATGAGTACTGCGTTCGAACCGACGCGTCGTGTCCTCCGGAGTGCACGGGATGATGGCCACCGGCAGCGCGGACGGTGGCGATGTGTTCGTCGATCGTCACGCCCTCCACGTACGTTCCCGACTCGCCGGCGTACCGACGGGCGTGGTCGATCCAGCCCGGGTGGTCGATCAGCACGTCGAAGGCCGGATCGCCGCAGTCCAACACGTTGTGGAGCTCGAACCCGGTGTCAGCGGTGTAGTCGCGACGCTGCGCTGCGCCGTACCACTTGCCGTGGTCGAGCGGTGGGAACCGGTCATAGGCGGCGTTCAGCGCCGCCAGCTCGTCGTTCGACAACGCCGAGCGGATCACCAGGAACCCGCGAAGGTCGAACTCGTAGTCGTCGAGCGTGGACGGCAGCACCATGCACGGAATGTAGTGGTTGTCATGTTCCGCGTTCGTTTGCTTTCGGCAATTGACATCGAACGAAAGGTGGAGAAAGATATCGAAAGTGATGGGGAGCACTGACGTGGAGGGGAATCTGCCGGCCGAGGTCCGCCAGCAGCGAACCCACGAGTACCTCAACGAACGCGGATTCGTACGCGTCCGTGAACTGTCGGACCGCTTCGGTGTCAGCACGGTCACCGCACGCAACGACCTCGATGCCCTCGCCCAACGGCGCCTGGTCCAGCGGGTCCACGGCGGTGCGATGCCCGTCGATCGCTCGCGAGGTGAACAGTCGTTCGAAGAGGTGTCGACGCAGCGCGCCAACGAGAAGACCCGGATCGCACGGGCGGCCGCAGAGCTCGTCTCCACCGGCGAATCGATCCTGGTCGACGTAGGCACGACCGCCGCCGCCTTCGCGTCGCAACTGGTCGATCGACCCGATCTCGGCGAACTCAACGTCATCACGAACGGCATCAGCATCGCGCTGGCGCTCGAAGCTGCGTACCCGCGGTTCTCGATCGTCGTCACCGGCGGCACCTTGCGACCGAAACAACACTCGCTCGTCGACCCGCTCGCAGGGTCGTTCCTGAAAACGCTCAGCGTCGACACCGTCTTTCTCGGCTGCAACGGAATTGATCCTGGCGCTGGGATCACCAACATCAACCTGCCCGAGGCAAACGTGAAACGCGCCATGATCGAGGCCTCGCAGCGCTGTGTCGTCATGGCCGACAGCTCGAAGATCGGCACGAGAACCCTGGCGAGTGTGTGCGCGATCGACGACGTCGACGTGATCGTCACCGACAGCGACGTGCGCAGCGCCGACGTCGACTGGCTGAAGGAACGAGGTGTCGACGTCATCGTCGCGTGACGTCGACACGAGAACGTCCGGAACTCTCCGGATGTCAGACCGGATCGCCGAGCGACCGGATGGATGGAGCGCACCGAGTGCACTCCGAGAGGGAGGAACAACGTGAGGAACGTACGAAGGGTGGCCGCAGCTGCGGTCGCTCTCTCGCTGGTCGCAGCTGCCTGTGGCAGCGACGACGACGGCGGGAGCACCGAGGGCACCGATGCCTCGGGCACGACCGGCGACACCACCGCGGACGACGGTGGCGACAGCGGAGGCGTCGAGATCCGCTGGCGCACCCGGCCCGACAACGACGCCGAGGCTGATCTCTACGGCAGCATCAGCGACGAGATCGACGCCGCCAACGACGGATTCGCGCTGAGCTACGAGCCCGGCACGAACGAGGGCTCGCCATACCAGGACCAGCTGGTCACCGAGATCGCCAACGGAACCGCACCCGACGTGTTCTGGATTCCCGGCACCGACGTCGCCCGCTTCCAGCAGGAAGGCCTGATCCTCGACCTGAACGAACTCGCGACGGCCGACGGCTTCGACACGAGCGAGTTCTACCCGGAGCCGATGTACCACCTGACCTACGACCCCGAGGCGGGCGCTCCCGGCGACAATCTGTGGGGTCTGCCGCGTGACGTGTCGACGTTCGCGCTGTACCTCAACAACGACCTCATCGCCGAGGCCGGTGCTGATGACCCGCGTGCGCTCGCCGCAGCCGGTGAATGGGACTGGGAGGCGTTCCAGGACGTCGCCACCAAGGTGACCGAGCTCGGCGGAGCCAACAAGGGCTTCGCGATGAACAGCTGGTGGGCCAACTACGGAGCGTTCATGAACGCTGCCGGCGGTGGGTTCTTCAACGAGGATCGCACCGCGTGTGCGCTCGACACGCCCGAGTCGATCGCCGGCCTCCAGCAGGCCGTCGACATCTTCGGCGCCGACCTGGCCGTTCCGTTCGGCGAAGACGGCGAGCCGCCGTGGAAGGCCGGCACCGTCGGCATGTTCACCAACGGTCGCTGGGCAACCCCCGGCGCCCGTGCCGATGTCCCGTTCAACTGGGACGTCGTCGAACTGCCCACCGGCCCCGGTGGCACCCAGGGCAACTGGCTGTTCTGGGGCGCCTACGTGGTGAACGCCAACACCGAGCACCCCGAAGAGGCATGGAAGTTGGTCCAGGAGCTGACCAGCGCAGAGACGCAGTCGGCGATCAGTGAGCTCGGAGCGAACATCCCGAGCCGTCAGAGCGACGCTGCCATCGAAGCGTTCCTCGGCTACACCCCGCCGGAGAACAACCAGGCGTTCATCAACGGACTGCAGGACTCCCCCACCGCTGAAGG
>JBGTIA010000619.1:0-1565 GCA_041745835.1 Ilumatobacteraceae bacterium
CAGGGTTGGCGCCCAGTGTTGGCGTTCAATGATGGGTCTCAGTGATGGGGTTCGGCGATCGGACCGTAGAGCTCGGGGCGGCGGTACTTCGAGAAGTCGAAGAGCGTCTCGGTGTACTGCTTGCACCAGTCGAGGTCGCACTCCGCAACGATCACCTCGTCCTCGTTCGTGACCGTCGTGGCCAGCAGCTCGCCGGACGGAGCGAAGATCGACGACTCGGCGAGCGAGTCGACACCCTCCTCCAGACCGCCCTTGGCGACACCGACCACGAACGTGCCGTTCTGATAGGCGCCCGACGACATGACCAACCCGTTGTGGAAGCCCTGCAGCGGGTCCTGCGACGGGTCGGGCGCGTAGTGCAGCGGCGTGTTGTAGCCGCACAGGATCAGCTCTGCGCCCTGCAACCCCATCAGCCGATACGACTCGGGCCACCGTCGATCGTTGCAGATCATCATCCCGACCCGACCACCGAACGCGTCCCACACGCCGAATCCTTCCGGAGACGGCTCGAAGTAGTAGCGCTCGGCGTGCTGGAACGGCCGGGCCGGCTCGTTGCCGGCATGGCCCGGGATGTGCACCTTCTTGAAGGTCGCCACGATGCGTCCGTCACGTTCGACCAACGTCTGGACGTTCCACCGGTGCGTCGCGTCGGCGGACTCGTCGAGCAGTGCGTAGCCGAGGCTGAAGCCGATCTCGAGATGACGGGCCTCGTCGAAGAGCGGTTGCGTGGCCTCGTTCGGCATCGCCCGTTCGTAGAAGTGGTCGGCGGTGGTGATGTCGTCGACGAACCAGCGGGGGAAGAACGTCGTGAGCGCCAACTCGGGGAACACCACGAGGTCACTCCCCTGGCTCGCCGCCTCTTGGAGCAGCACGATCATCCGCTCGACGACGGAGGCTCGGTCGTCGGCGAGCTGAACCGGTCCGAGCTGAGCGCCGGCCACCGTGACGATGCGTGTCATGGAGGCATTCTGGCAGCGACCTGCACGAGCCGGTGGCCGTCGGTGTCGACGATCCAGGCAAGGCCCGGACGGGGTGCGATCGACGATCGGCGCGGCAGCGTCACGCCGAGCAGCTCACCGTCGACATCGCCCATCGACGTCATGATCAGCCCGCATCGGCTCCGGGCCACCTCGCGCGTCCAGTGCCCGTACGCGACGCGCACCGCTTCGAGCCGCGCGGCGACGGCAAACGTGACCTCAGGCCGAGCGACGAGCAGGGCGAGAACTCCGTCGGGATCATCGACGCGCTCGGCGTCGTCGACGACGACCAACACGGCTCCTTCGCCGTCGACACCCTCGGAACCGTCGATCGGTCGTGTGCGATCGACGTGCACCACGGGGCGACCGGGGTGCGCGCGACGCCACGCCGCTTCGACCTGCCGCAACGCCGTGGATCGTCCGGTGCGTGCGCTGCCACCGATGAACACGTGGTCGCCGACCGGCACCCGCAGTCGGGCCGGTTCGAGGTCGTCCGCGCCCACCCCGATCAGCAACTCGACAGGTCGCCCCGATTGCCGGACCACATCGCAGCGCTCGTCGAGCTCGGCGGGATCGACCAGGTCCGGC
>JBGTIA010000620.1:0-4109 GCA_041745835.1 Ilumatobacteraceae bacterium
GAGGTCGCCGCCGTCGGCCGCACGGAGCAGCAGGCACGCGACGACGGCCTCGACGTCAAGACCGTGTCGTACCCGGTGGGCTCCGTCGCCGGCGGCGCGCTGCTCGGCAACGACGTCAACGGTAAGGCGCAACTGGTCATCGACCAGTCCGAGCGCGTGGTGGTCGGCGCCACCTTCGTCGGCCCCAACGTCGGCGAGATGCTGCACGCGGCGACCATCGCCATCGTCGGCAAGGTGCCCATCGACACGCTGTGGCACGCCGTGCCGGCCTTCCCCACCGTCAGCGAGATCTGGCTACGCCTACTCGAAGCCGACCGCGGCCTCTGACCGGAACTTGTTCGAACGAGTCACGGCCCGGAGCAACGACCTCGGGCCGTTCGGGACGTGCTGTCGTGTTACCCGTCCCGGCTGACGATGGTCTCCTTCACCTTGGCGATCGCGAATCCCCAGGCCTGATGAACACTGATCTTGGGTGGGAGGGCGACCTCGTTGGGGTTGGTCAACACATCGACAAGAACCGGACCCGGGACCGCGAAGGCTTCTCGCATGATCGGCGCGAGCTCGTCGGCATCCTCGATCCGCCAGGCGCGCAGGCCCATCGCAGTGGCAACCGCGGCGGGCGGCGGGTCCCGGTCATGCGGATGAATCGCGACATCGACACCGTCGACATGCCGGTGTCGCTGGTGAACACGGTGTCGCTCCCAGCGATCTCGTCGATCACCGCAGCGACCGTATCCGGGCGGATCGCGTCGCTCGCGTTCTCGACGATCGAGCGGACCTTCTCGAGCAGTCGCCCCGTCCGTGATCCGCTGTCGGGGCCGATCAGTGCTTGCTGTTGAGCGGTCCAAGACGCGTACCGGGCTCTCGCCTCGTTCCAGGTGCGCCCGATCGGTCTTTGGGTTCCACGGCCGCCAGGAGCGACGAGATGGTCGACGCAACTCCAGATCTTCGTCTCAACTGACTGATGTAGGGTCGCCTGCAACTCGATGTCGTAGGAGGCAGCGCGCGCATGACAATCACCGAGGATCTCCACATCGATTGTGCGCCGGCGATCGCATTCGATCTGATGGCGGACGTACGGAATGAGACGCGGTGGAACGACGGCGTGTCACGAGCCGAGTTGATCACCGACGAACCCGTCGCCGAAGGCTCGCAGTTCGTCACCGACCACGGAGGCCCGTTGGGTCAGATCGAGTCGACGATCACGGTGTTCGACCGGCCCGAACGCCTCGAGTTCAGTGCTACCAGCAACCGAATGGACCTTGCGATCTCGTTCACGTTCACGGAGGCCGGTTCAGGCACGCTGGTCCACGGCACGTTCGACCCGAAGCCGAAGGGCGTCATGGCGGTGCTGTTTCCGCTCCTCCGCCCGATGATCCGCCGCGACATGGCCAAGCAGCATCAGCACTTGAAGGCATTCTGCGAGTCGCAGGCGCAGTCATCCGGCGCGTAACTCTCGCCGTCGACCCCAAGTCAGCGAGCGCGTCGTTCTGGAACGACCTCGGCGAGCGCGGCGCCGATCACCCTTGCAGCCCTCCTCGTCGAGGTGCTCGACACAGAGATACTCGAGGCTGCCGTTGCCGAGCCGGACGCGCCGGCTGCCTCCAGACGCCGAGTCTGAATTCGCTCAAGTCGGGCATTTGTCGCCGCACGCTGACGTTGCACGAACCGGCAATCGTTCCACTCGCAGGCGCGGATGCAGCCCGCACGCTTCCGCCGCCCGGAATCCATAGAGGCAAGCGCCGGGGCTGCCACACATAACTACCCCACTGCTGCGTCACGTAATCGCGTCCCCGACGCGGTGTTCGGGACGCTTCGGTAAGACCCACACGGTCTGTGATCGGTGAGCTAGACGCTCGCGATTTCTGTGTAGAACTGTGCTCCGGGGACGTTCGACAGGGCTGCGGCGTGCTCCGGAGTGGGTTCTCCGAGAACGACGAACTCGACCGAGTCGATCAGCGCCATCAGACCGCCCATGAACTCGCCATGACCATCCGCCTGCATGTGGGCAAGGTGAGCATCGGAGTCGGCGTAGGATTCCAACAGCACGAGAGATCCCTGCTCCTGTGAGTAGTGCCAGTCGTAGCTCAGAGTGCCCGGTTCGTCGGCAGCAACCTTGCACCCCTCCGCTGCGAGTGCCTTGACCTGCTCGACGTTCTCGGGCTTGATGCCCATACGCGCGAATATCGTGATCCGTTTCACTGGAACTCCCTTGATGTCTCGTGGCGCTTGCGGCGGAAACTATCAGGTCCCTCCACGTCGCCTGCCCGGGATGTGGGCGTGTGAATGGTGAGCGCATCAAAGCCAGATCGAGCCGGCCACCCCGGGTTCCGCCATTGCCAGCATGTGGTGAAGATGCACCGTCCCCGAAGATTCGCCCCGGGACACCCGACGCCGTCGGTGTAGCCGAGTTCGGGTGCAGCGTGGTCGGCAAAGGCACCGACGGTCCGGTGCAAGGCACGTACTACACCACCAAGCGACGCGAGCCTTCGGCACTGGCTCACCTGATCGGGGACCTTCCTGACGACGCATCGGACACTGGCACGCGCGCGCCCGCTCTCACGGTGTTGCCTCGGCGCCGAGACCGGTGCCGCAGGCCTCTCGAAGCGGTTCGCGGACGCTGTCGAGGGCACTCACCAGTACTGGGCGGGTGGCTGTCGTCGCTGCTCCCGGATCGTCTGGCAGACCGGCGTCGATGAGGGTCTGTGCATGCGCCCGTACGGCAGCGGCGAGGTCAGTAACCGCCGTGTGGAGATCCGGCGGTGCGGTCTGTTCGCTGGCGTTTGCGGCGAAGCGGAGATCGTCGAGGATCCGCCCACGACCGTCGCTGGATGCGTTGACGTAGCCACCCGCATCGACTTGTGCGCGAGCGAAGCGATCCACGAAACGACAGAACTGGCCGCTGCTGGCGACCTGTGATGTGGCAGCAGAGCGTGAGCCCGCAACCAGCGCGAGGACCTCTTCGTCGTCGAACGGCCCGAGCCACGAGCCCAGCCGAGTGCCATCGGCGGCAAAGAGCTGGGCGCTCGGCTGCAGAGCAACTCCCAGCTGAGCCCACGACTCGTACGACTCGTCCCACAGCATCGTGTGCGTCAATTCGAAACGATCGACGAACTCGTTGGCCTGGTCCATGTCGTCCTGGGTTCCGAGGCCCACTACGGTCAACTCGTCTGCGTGTCGTCGAGCGAACTGGTCGACCTCGGGCGCTTCGGCCCGGCATGCCGGTCAATGCGGTGCCCAGAACCAAATGAGCAACGGCCGGTCGGACGGCAAGAGCTCGTCGAGTTGGACTCGCCGATCAGCGGTGACGTCGATGACCTCGACGGCGGGCAGGGCCACGGGCGCGCCCGCGGACTCCGGGCTCTGCGTCCCGCTCGAACCGCAGGCACTCAGTACGACCGCCGACACGGCCACCCCGAACATGCGGGCGGCTCGCTTGCGAGTTCGGAACGGGAATGGCCGACCGGATCGGCGGGTTTGCGCTTCCGTGTCCGGGCTCACCCGGCGTGCGTTACTTGGCGGTGCCGCAGCAGCGGCCGGCTTGGTGGCGCTTGGACACACCCGTGGTCCTCGGGCTGACTCGTCAGCTCGTGCGGTCATCGCACGACATCGTGCGGCCCGGGAGTCGCCGACCTACGACACGTCCTTCGCAGCCTTCGCCGACTCGACATCCGTGGCCCCGGGAGCGCCTGAGCACGTCGCCCACCCGGGCCGCCTCGATCCAACCTCGACGTGGTGTTCCCACGTTGCTGAAGCGCATCAGCAGCAGTCCGCACACTCGCAAACCACTCCGACGCCGGCACAGCTCGGTCAACAGGGCATGATGGAGGCGGAGGACCGAACCTCCGCTGAACAGGGAGAGCAACATGGGCGACATCGCGTACGTCTCCGAGGTCCGGGTCGAACGGCTCGGCGGCCCTGACCGGGCTGCCTACCTGCCTGGCGACGAACAGCCGACCGTCTACGGTATGCACGGCGCGATCGCCGAGCACTACGGCGCGAAGCCGGGGCAGTTCCCCAGCCGCGCGAGCACGATCGACCACCTCGTCGGCGCCGCGCTCGGTTGACTCACCGGTACGTTTGCCGGAGCCCTTACGGCCCGGCAGATC
>JBGTIA010000621.1:0-3437 GCA_041745835.1 Ilumatobacteraceae bacterium
GTGCCGAGGCTGTCGCCGGTGGCCTCGGCGAGATTGCCGAGGTTGGCACCGGCGCAGAAGGCGGGCGGGGTGCCGGTGACGACCAGCGCACCGACGGACTCGTCGGCCTCGAACGCGTCCATCGCCTCGAGGATCTGGGCGACCATCGGCGCGGTCAAGGTGTTGCGCTCGTCGGGTTTGTTCAGCGTCAGCGTTGCCACCCCGTCGGAGACATCGGTCAGTACGAGCGGTTCGGATCCAGCCATGGGCGTCAGTGTTGCACGGGGTACCCGACGGCACGGCGCTCGCACGGGGTTAGCCTTCCCCTGGCACATGCTCGACCACGTCTTCACCGATGCCATCAGCGCGCTTCGCGACGCCTTCGAGGCAGCGTTCCTCGAGCGCCAGGCGTTCGAGGAGCACTTCCAGAGCGACGTGTTGCTCGGCGACCTCACGTGGGAGACCAGCTATGGCCTGCCGGGCGAGGGCGAGCCACCACGCGTGGTCGCTCACATCACCTTCGACTGGCCGGCGTGGAGCCAGGCCGCGTATCGGCAGTGGTACGTCGAAGAGGAGCTCGAGAAGCACCCGGCGATCGAGATGGAGATCGTGTTGCGCATCCAGCGTCTCTCCGAGCCGGCCGATCCGTCCGTGCTGTTCAAGACCGTTCCCGAACAGAGCCCGCTCGTCGGAGACGACCGCCTCGAACGCGCCGGATTGACATCCGAGACGTCGCATCCCGACACCGACGTCGATCCGCTCGACCTGCGCACCGAGTACGCCGCCGAGATCACGTACGAGGGCCTCTACGAACTCGCCGAGGAGACCGTCGCCGACGGCACGAGCACCCTGCTCGACGAGCACTTCGGCGCCCTCGGCGGCTGGATCGCCTCGACGCTCGTCAAGCTCGGCGACCTCCCCCTCGAGTTCCACCCCGCCGACGACGACGCCGACTGACGGCTTCCCCCCGGCCCCCACAGACCGATCCCGGACCCGGCCCGAAAAATGTGCGGATCGTGGCCCTGAGCGGGCAGATCTGCGCAGAATTTCGATGGGGGCCACCCCGCACACGGAAAATGCGCTGAGCGGGCAGATCCCGGCACATCTCGGAATAGGACGGCGTGGCAGGATGCTCGGATGGCCGAGAGCGACGTGTTGTACGAGGTGTCCGAGCGGATTGCGACGATCACGATCAACCGACCCGAGGCCCGCAACGCGCTCTCGAGCGAGATGCTGGCGCGCATTCCCGAACGGATGCTGGAGGCCGAGGGCGACGACGACGTCGACGTCATCATCCTGACCGGCACCGATCCGGCGTTCACCGCAGGGCTCGACCTGAAGGAGCTCGGCACCGACGGCAGCAACCTTGCCGGTGGCTCGGGCGCCGACGGCAGCCGCAACCACTACGGGGTACGCGGCCCGTTCCCGACGCTGACCAAGCCACTGATCGGCGCGATCAACGGCGTCGCTGTCACCGGCGGACTCGAGTACGCGCTCAACTGTGACTTCCTGGTGGCGAGCGAGCACGCCAAGTTCGGCGACACCCATTCGCGAGTGGGCGTGATGCCGGGCTGGGGTCTCACGGTGCTCCTTCCCCAGGCGATCGGCATCCGCCGCGCGAGGGAGATGAGCTTCACCGGCAACTTCATGCTCGCCGACGAGGCGTTGGCATTCGGGTTGGTCAACCACGTCGTGCCCCATCCCGAGCTGATGCCGTTCACCCGCAGGCTGGCGACCGACGTCATCGGCAACGATCAACCGGGTGTGCGCCAGATCCGCGAGACCTACGCGCAGATCGCGAGCGACGACGACCACTGGGAGATCGAGTCACGCGACAGTCGGGCGTGGCGCCGCAACAGTTTCAGCCCCGAGGCCGTCGCCGCCCGCCGCGCCGCCAGCCAAGCCCGCGGCCAACAGCAGTGAAAAGGGGTCAGACCCCCGATGTGACAGTCGGGACAACCCGGGTCTGACCCGTGTTGTCCCGCTAGATGGCGGCGCCTTGGGCGCGCAGGGTGTCGCGGATCGCCTGGGCGATGTCGAGGGCGAGGATCTCTGCGCCGGCGGTGTTGAGGTGGAAACCGTCGTCGGCGCGCACGTCCTTGCCCTGGCCGTCGCGGGGGTCGATCACGAACTCGGCCCAGTTGCCGTCACGACCAGAGAACCGCGTCCAGGTGTCGACGAAGATCACCTCCGGCCGCTCGGCGGCCGCCGCCTTCGCCGCTCGGTCCTGGATCGCCATGCGCTGGGTGACCTCAGGATTGTCGTCGTTCGGGATCCCCACCCAGATCAGCGTGCGGCCTCCCTCGAGCAACTGGTCCATCACGGCACCGACGCGTTGCTGGTACTCCTCGGTCCACTCGGCCTCGTTGGCGACCGGATCACCGATGATGAAGTCGCCGCTCGCTACCGCGAGCCCCTGCGCGTCGTTGCCCCCGAAGGTCGCGACCACGATGTCGGGGTTGACCTCGGGGAGCTTGCGATCGATCTCGGCCGGCCAATCGAAGAAATCGGGACGGGCGAGACCCGACGACACCTTGTAGTCGAGCTGCGTCTCCACGATGCCGGTGCCGTCGAGCAGCGTCTGCAGGTACGGCCCGAACGTGCCGGCGTCGCTGTCGCCGACGATGAACACCGTTGCGGGGTTCGCCGTGCTCGCCGGACCGGTGTTGACCGGTTCGGTGTCGGCAGGCTGCGTGTCGACCGGTTGCGTGCCGTCGGACTGCGGTGCACCGTCGTCGGTTGCGATCGAGGTGCTCACGATCTCGGAGCCGTCACCGGTCGCGGTTTCGAATGACCCATCGGCACCGGCGACACCGCCATCGCCACCACCGAAGAGTGCCCCGACGCCACGGAACACGCCGAACCCCACGAGCACGACCGCCACGAGCGCGCCGGATCGACGCAGTGCGTAGCGCCGACTGCTGTGCCGGCGGCGGGAAGGCGAGGACGGAGGCACGGGTGCTCCCAGGCTACGGGCCGTGCCGTCGGCGACGGTGTCACGCGGGAACGCTCGGTGAGCTCCGCCCAACACTTTCCCCACAGCGCCGCCCACCACGCCCCAACACCTCCCCGATGGCGCGAGAGCCTCGTTACCACCGGGTAGCTTGTAGATGCGTGAACACGACCGGCGCGTTTGCGTCGGCTCGCCTCATGAACCAAACCAATTCATCCTGAAGGGGAGAACATGATCAAGAGCAAGAAGCTGCTCGCCGTCGGCATCGTTGCCGTACTCGGCCTCGCAGCCTGCGGAAGCGACGACGACACCGGAAGTGCGTCGACCGACGCGCCGGACGGCACCGAAGCGCCCGAAGGCACCGACGCACCCACTGACGGCACCGATGCGCCGGCGACCGGCGACGGCTCGACCGTCGGCGTGGTCTACGACATCACCGGCCGTGGCGACCGTTCGTTCAACGACGCCGCCGGCTCCGGCCTCGACCAGGCCGTCGAGGAGCTCG
>JBGTIA010000622.1:0-5472 GCA_041745835.1 Ilumatobacteraceae bacterium
GCGCCGGCGATGGCCAGGTTGACCACGATGTTGCCGCCGAGCATCGTGAGGCTGGCCTTGGTGTCGCGACGCTCGAGGAGCTCGCCGACCCTCGGCTCCCGGCCGATCCACTGGTGCCGGTCGGGTACGAGCGGCGCGACACGGCGGCGAGCTTGGCGATGCTCGCCGGCAACGTCGCGGTCAATCTGGCGCTCGCCGGGGTCGTCGGTGCGATGGGTCGCGCTGTGTTCAAGCGGCGCATCGTCGATCTCGGGGTCACGAAATGGTCGCTGCCGGTTGCGATGGTGGCATGGGACTTCCTCTACTACTGGGATCACCGTTGGATGCACGAGGTGCGGGTGTTCTGGGCCAACCACGTGACCCACCACTCGAGCGAGCGCTACAACCTGTCGACCGCGCTGCGCCAGCCATGGTCGGGATTCCTCACCTCGTGGGTCTTCCTGCCGATGCCGTTGTTCGGCATCCCGTCACACCACGTCATCAAGGCCGCTCAGCTCAACCTCCTGTACCAGTACTGGATCCACACCGAGGCGATCGACCGGTTCCCGAAGCCGATCGAAGCGGTGTTCAACACGCCGTCACACCACCGGGTGCACCACGGGGCGAACCCGCAGTATCTCGACAAGAACTACGGCGGCATCCTCATCGTGTGGGACAAGCTGTTCGGCACGTTCGAGCCCGAGGTGCGCCGTATCAAGTACGGCCTCACGAAGAACATCCACACGTTCAACCCGGTACGGATCGGCTACCACGAGTTCGCCGACATCGCCCGCGACGTGCGCCGCACGAGCGGCTGGCGGCACAAGCTCGGCCACGTGTTCGGCCGCCCCGGCTGGGACCCCCACAACACCCCGTTCCCCCACAACACCCCGTTTGCGTGAGGAATTGGGTGGGACGGGTCACCCGAATCCGCACACAAACGTCGGAGCCCACCGGCCACCCCGTTTACGTGAGGAATTGGGTGGGACGGGTCACCCGAATCCGCACACAAACCCGCGGAGTCCCACAAACGGAGGGGGAATCAGGTGGCGTACTGCGACAGGATCAGCGCGGGCAGCGGGCCGGGATCGAGCACTGCAGGGTCGTAGCCGGGCTTGAACGTGGCGAAGTAGCGGGTGCGCCCGGCGCGGAACCACGGTGGCACGTGCCGCTTGGCAGGCGCACCTTGCGAGGCGAGCAGGATGCGTTGGAGCCGGAGGATCGTGCGCTGGAAGTGTGCCTGCGCCCGCAGCGAGCCTGTCACCCGGTACGGATAGCTGCCCTCGAGATGCTCGTAGAGGTCGAACGCGACCGTGCGATGCTCCATCTCCTCGGCCAGATGCCAGGCCCACAGCTGTCCCCACGGCCCAGTCGTCAACGTGCTCGTGCCGGCCTCGGCCTCGGCGATCGACGTGAGCGCCATCGCGCAGGTCATCGCCTCGAACCCCTCGGCGTACGCGAGGTTGAACCGCCGCGACTTCGAGGCGTTGTAGCGGCGGTAGTCGGCGTCGAGGCGGTCCTCGACGGCCTGCAATTCGGCGGCAACCGTCGGGCCGAGTTGGCGCTTGATGATCTCGTTGATCCGGCGATGGTTCTGGAAGTGCTGCGCCTCCTGGCCGATGAACTCCTTGACGTCGTTCGCCAGACCCGTGTCAGTGATGTCGTCGGCGACCGATCGGAACGTGCGGATCAGGTACGGCTCGAGATACGGCATCGTGAGCGAGAACGCGACCATGTAGGTCTCGCGCGCGACGTCGTTGCCCGGCAACACGTCGTCGAGTTCGTCGGGGAACTCGAACTTCACCTTGCGGACCGTGATGTCGTGGGGCTCGGTCATGGCGCGACCGTAGCTGTTGCGAGATCGAAGCGCTCATCCGGTTCGGACAGCTCGGCGGACACGGCGATGGTGAGCTCGACGAACGCGGTCGCGGCGGGCGACAGGGTCCGCTCGGAGCGCCAGGCGATCGACACCTGGCGGCCGGGGATCGGCGGGTCGAGTGGGTGCAGCTCGGTGCGTGGATCCTCCGGCTCGGTGCACAACAGCGGCATCACCGCCACGCCCATCCCGGCGCGCACCATCGCCGCCACCGTGCCGTTGTCGTTCGAGCGGAACACGTAGGTCGGGTCGAGCCCGCCTGCTCGGAGTCCCGCTTCGTTCAGCAGTTGGCAGGAGTTCGGATGTTGACCGATCATCGGCTCGTGCGAAAATGCCTCGAGGGAGACCGGGCCTGCTGGGAACTGGCCGGGGCGGGCGATCAGGACGAACGGGTCGGTGAGCAGGAGTCTCGATTCGAGTCCCGACTCAGCAGGTTCGGCCACCTGGCCCACGAGGAACGACACCTCGATCTGCCCGCGCTCGAGATGCGCCTGGAGTTCCTCGTCGACGTCGCTCTCGAACAGTTGCACCTCGACATCGGGATGACGGGTTCGAAATCGCCCGAGCACCATCGGTAACACGGCCGACGACACACTCTGGAACGTGCCGATCGTGAGCCGGCCGGAGTGGCCGGCGCGGAACCGGTCGAGGTCGTCGGCGAGCGCCTCGACACGACCGAGGAGGTCGCGACCGCCACGAAGCAGCTCGGCGCCGAACGGTGTGAGCTCGACCGCACGCGGACCGCCGGGTCGGTCGAACACTCGCTCGCCGACCGCTCGTTCGAGGGCAGCGATCTGCTGACTGACCGCCGACTGCGTGTAGCCGAGACGCTCGGCCGCACGGGCGAACGTCCCTTCGGCGGCGACTGCGTCGAGCGCCAGGAGGTGCCGCAGATCGAGGTCACGAAGCGATGCCACGAACATCAGCATAACTGATGATCGTGAGTCATGATCATCGCTAGTGTTGTGGGTCGTTCGGCCGTACCGTGAAGTCATGACTTCCTCCACCAGTCGGCTCGACGACATCGCCATGACCATCGACCGCAGTGGTTTCGAGGCGCTCGATCGCCACGTCATCGACGAGGTGCTCGCCCTCGCAGCCGCCGCCGACGCCTCACCCGTGCTCGCCGATGTGCTCGCGGACGATCTCGCACCAGCCCCGGCGCGCGAGCGTGCGTTCGGGCTGTTGGCGATGCAGATCGCCTCGGGCCGTCGCACCCGGTTCCAGTTCACCCTCGCCGCCTGACCCGTGAAGTACACGTTGTGCCAGGCACATCGTGTACGTCACGGGCCAGCCGGACTTTCACGCCACCAGGTCGCCCGTCGACGGCTCGGGCGCCCGTGAGCTCAGACGGGTTCGTCGTGGTACGCCTCGGCCAACAGGTCCAGCAGGGCGCCGTCGATCTCACCCGGCTCGCGGACGTTGGCGACGTGCCAGAACCGCGCGCCGTACTCGACGACCTTGCGCGTGATCGTGGGATGTTGCGCCCGACGCCGAAGCGAGAACGAGATCGCGACCCACCGATCCTTCGGTCGGAGCTCGGCGAACTTGCGCGGGTTCTTCAGGAAGACCCCGACGGACACGATGTCGGCGTGGACCGTTCCGAGTGTCGCGATGTGCGACATGACCGCATCGAAGATCGGCCGTTCGTGAGGCGGCCCGGTGGCGAAGTACTCCTCGAGGGAGAGCCCTGGCGCACAGTCGTGCGACTGCCCGGCGCGTCCGAAGAGCCGACCGCAGTCCGGACAGATCCACTCCCCCACGGCGCCGATCCTTGCAGGCTTCGCGGGTAGCGGCTGCGTCAGCGCTGCGTGCGAAGCTGCGTGCGAGAGAAGGGGACGACATGAGCCAGACCAGCAGCACGCTCGATCGAACGCAGGACCAGGGGGTCGAGCACTTCGACGTCCTGATCGTGGGCGCAGGAATCTCCGGCATCGGCGCCGGCTTCCACCTGCAGGACCAGTACCCGGAGAAGTCCTTCGTGATCCTCGAGAAGTTCGAGAGCTTCGGCGGCACGTGGTTGACCCACACGTACCCGGGCATCCGCTCCGACAGCGACCTGTACACGTTCGGCTACCGGTTCAAGCCCTGGATCGGCCCCCCGATCGCCACCGCCGACAAGATCCTCGCCTACATGGGCGAGGTGATCGAGGAGCACGATCTCGACCGGCACATCCGCTATCGCCATGCGATCTCGTCGGCCGAGTGGTCGAGTGCCGACAACCTCTGGACCCTCCACGGCACCCGAACCGATCCGGCGACGGGCACCGCGACGCCGGTGACGTTCACGACGAACTTCCTCTGGATGTGCCAGGGCTACTACCGCCACGAGAAGGGTTACACGCCCGAGTGGCCGGGCATGGACGACTTCGACGGCCAGATCGTCCACCCGCAGACGTGGCCGAGTGACATCGACCTCGCCGGCAAGCAGGTGCTCGTGATCGGCTCCGGCGCAACTGCTGCAACCCTGGTCCCTGCGATCGCCGACGAGTGCGAACACGTCACCATGCTGCAACGTTCGCCGACCTACTTCTTCTCGCGCCCCAACGTGAACGAGGTCGCCGACATGCTGCGGGACCTCGACATTCCCGAGGAGTGGACGCACGAGATCGTTCGACGCAAGGCGCTCAAGGACGGCGACGAGATCGCCCGGATGTCCTTCGAGTACCCGGAGATGGTGCGCGACGAGTTGATCGGTCTCGTCCGCGCCGAGCTGCCCGAGGGGTACGACGTCGAGAGGCACTTCACTCCCCGATATCTGCCATGGCGACAGCGGATCGCGATGGTGCCCGACGGGGATCTGTTCAAGGGCATCAGCAGCGGCAAGGCGTCGGTGGTCACCGACGAGGTCGAGACATTCAACGACAAAGGGATCCTCACCAGGTCCGGCGAACAGCTCAGCGCCGACATCATCATCACGGCGACCGGGTTCGACCTCAGCGTCCTCGGCGACATCCAGTTCACCGTCGATGGCACCCCGGTCAACTACGCCGACACCGTCACGTACCGCGGCATGATGTTCACCGGCGTGCCGAACATGGTGTGGGTGTTCGGCTACTTCCGGGCAAGTTGGACGCTGCGTGCCGACCTGATCGGCGACTGGGTCTGTCGGCTCCTGCTCCACATGGACGAACTCGGGGTGCGCAAGGTCACACCGCAACTCCGCACCGAGGACGCCGACATGGAACTCGGATCGTGGATCGACCCCGAGAACTTCAATCCGGGCTACCTGATGCGCAGTCAGCATCTGATGCCCAAACGTGGCGACAAGCCCGAGTGGCAGCACACCCAGGACTACATGGCCGAGAAGGACACCTTGCGGATCGCCGACCTCGACGACGGCTGCCTGATCTACGACTGAGTGATGACGGTTCGCATCGGGTTCATCGGCACGGGCTTCATCGCTCGCACCCACAACTGGTTCCTCAAGCACACGGCGGCTGACCACGCGATCGTGGCCGTCCACGACCTCGATGCCGAACGCGCGCAGGCGTTCGCCGGTCGAGTCGGCGCCGAGGTGGTGGGACCGGACGAGCTGCTCGGGCGGGTCGACGCCGTGTTCGTCACGACGTGGACGTCCGAGCACGAGCACTTCGTCGCGGCGGCGGCAGAGCGCG
>JBGTIA010000623.1:0-1559 GCA_041745835.1 Ilumatobacteraceae bacterium
GATCCATCGGTGGGGCCGCCGACCACCGGACCGACCGGCGCGGGCGCGGCGTCGACCGGCTGGCAGCTGCCCGGGTTGAGGACCGGTCGGAGCTCGACCACACCGGACACGTCGACGGCGGCAAGCGCCTCCTGCTGGTCGCGGACGCCGGGAAGGTCGACCACGATCGTGTCGCCCTGTACCCGCACGTCGGGCTCGGCGATGCCCTGACGCTCGAGTTCGGACCGGATCTGGTCGCGGATCACCGTCAGCTCGTCCGGTGTTGCGTCCTCGGTCGGGGCCAGGATCACCGAGACGCCGCCCTGCAGGTCGAGGCCGAGGATCGGAGTGTTCCCGGTGGCGATGACGTAGGTCAGCGTGACGACCACGATCAGCACGACCCCGATCAGCGAGGTCCACAGTCGACGTTTCATCGGGTCGGCTCAGACGTCGTCGGTGGTGGGTGCCGACATCGACTCGTCGGCGTCGGCATCCTCGAGATCGCCGTCGAGTGACGACTTGCCGGAGATCGCAGCGCGGGCGATGCGGATCTGGACGTCGTCGTCGATCTCGAGCCAGAACCGGCTGTCGCCGTCCTCGCCGGTGATGACGCCGTAGACGCCCGATGTGGTGATGACCTCGTCGCCGACCTGGATCGAACGCTGCAACTCCTGCTGTTCACGCATCCGGCGACGCTGCGGCCGGATCATGAAGAAGTACATGGCGAACGGGATCAGCAGCAGGATTCCGAGCTGGATGACGGCGCCCCCGCTGTTGGACGAGGACGACGAATCCTGAGCGATGAGCGCGGTGATGAGGTGCGATGGCATGACGGCGAGCGATTCTACCTGCGAACTGCGCGCAGCGCCGGTCACCCGCAGACGTCACTCCCAGACGTCGAGGATCGATCGGCGCACCGAGTCGAACGTGCCTGCCACGATCGCCGAGCGCATCGTGTCCATCAGCGTGATGGTCCACGCCACGTTGTGGATCGACAACAGGCGCGAGGCTGTGGGTTCACCCACCTGGAGGAGGTGACGCAGATATCCCCGGCTGTGGCGGGCGCAGACCTCGCACGGGCACGTCGGGTCGAGCGGTTCGTCGAGTTCCGCGTGTCGTGCCGCTCTTGCCTGGAATCGCCCCGTCGAGGTGAGCGCGGTTCCGTGGCGGCCGAGTCGGGTCTGCATCACACAGTCGAACTGATCGACGCCGAGCGCCACGGCCTCGACCAGCGACGCCGGGTCGCCGACGCCCATCAGGTAGCGGGGTCGGTCCGGAGGAAGGTGCTCCAGGGCGGCTGCGAGTGCGGGCAACATCTCGGCACGGGTCTCGCCGACCGACAGCCCGCCGATGCCGAAGCCGTCGAATCCGATCTCCACCAGTTGCTGGGCGCTCTCACGACGCATCGTCTCGCTGAGACCACCCTGCACGATGCCGAACAGCGATTGATCGGGTCGGACGTGGCTGGCCTTGGCCCGGTGCGCCCACGCCGTGGTGCGTTCGAGCGCCGTGCGGATCACGTCGGGTGGGCTCGGGAGCGGCGCGCAGACGTCGAGCACCATCGCGATGTCGGCGCCGAT
>JBGTIA010000624.1:0-2078 GCA_041745835.1 Ilumatobacteraceae bacterium
GCTGTACGCGGCGAAGCGCGCGGGTCGTGATCGCGTATCCGTCGCCGTGGCGGCCTAACAGGCACCGAACGCCGGGGCCTCCTGCTCCGCGACCGCCGCCGAACCAAAGCCCAGAAACCGCCCTACCCTGCAGCCGCCGAACCGGGACAATTACAGGTACGCGACATGCCGCACTGGGCAGCAACATGACCACCCAGCGCGCGAAGCGTACGGGGCCCAAGCTGGCTCTCGCCGACACCGCTGGGTCGACGCCCAGGGCCGTCGTTGCCGTTGGCGCGTCCGAGGATGGATTGGATGCGCTGAACCGCACTGGGTTTGCTGGAGGCTCTCCTCTCACACGAGAGGAGAGAATGAGGCATGAGATTCAAATACGACCAGTAGACGAAGTCGTTCCTGCAAGACGGCTTCTCGCGCCGGATCCTCGGGTTCGTGGTGGCGGGGAGCAAGACCATAGAGCTCGTCACCCGCACGGTGGAGCAGGCGGCGCGCGTGCGGAAGCGCGCGAATCCGACCTTCGCTGCCGATGGCGTCATCGTCCATAGCGTCGCGGGTCGCAATACACGTCCCTGACGTTCACCGAGAAGCTGCTCGACCTCTGCTTCGCGGGTTCGGTGGGTCGCGTGGACACCGCGTACGAAAACGAGCCAATCGAGAGCACCATCGGGCTGTACAAGACCGAGCTGGTGCACCGGCGCCGCATCGGTTGGGACTCCCGGCAGGAACTGGAGGCAGCGACGGCTCGCTGGGTGGCGTGGTTCGACCGCGATCGACTTCACGAGATGCTCGGGTACTTCACCCCCATCGAGGTGGAGATGGAGTCCATTCACCAGCAAGGCTTGCCGAGGCAAGCTGCGTGAGAGCAGAGTCTCTACCGAACCCAGTACGGTGCAGACGAGCCGTGACCGGGACGCCGCTCTCCATCCGTGCGCCCGCCCTCGCACCGACCGCCCGTACTTGCCTTCGTATAGTGCCCAGAACATGGACCGATTCTCCGCATCAGCGCTCACGCACCTACTCGTGGTGGCGGACACACACGTCAGCCGAGACTGGTACGTCCACGTGCTCGATGCGTCGGTCTACGGGGAGTACGGCACGTCGGTCGTACTGGAGCTGCTCGGCAACTGGCTCTTGCTGGTCCAAGGCGGTGAGCCGACGCCGGACAAGCCGACCGTCACCTTCGCACCGCCGGCCGACCCCGACCGGGTGACCACCCAGCTGATCTTCCGCATCGAGGAATGTTGGAAGACGTACGAGCTCCTTCGTGGCAGGGGCGCCGTGTTTCTGACCGAGCCCGTCGACCGGGGTGGCGAGATCCGAGCGTTCTTTCGAGATCCAGACGGCCACCTGTTCGAGATCAGCGAACTGACCTGATTCGGCGCATGACGTCGTAGCCACACGCGCCCGTTCTCGAGCAGCAGTCGCCGCAGCTCGTCGCGCTCGCTCGGCGGTGCGCTTGCCACTCGACCTCGCAATACGGACGGCCTCTTCGCGGAACTCGAGACGGAACGCCGGACGGGTCTTCGGCATACGGAGCGCTCACTTCCGCCGAAGCGTTCGGCGTGATCTTCACCATCGGCTTCGCTTCCATCGCGATGCGGAGCCAGGGGGTGTTCCCCGACCGACCTTCACTGCCACGATCGTGTGCGCCGCCGCCGGCTTCGCCATCGACCCGGTCTTCTACGGCGTGGCCGCGACGTCGCTGGGACGGCCCCTGGCCCCGGTGGCGGCGCTAGCCTGCGCCGAGGAGATCATGCGGCGCAAGGAAGAGGCCCTCGAGACGCTTCGGGATGAAGGGGTGCTCCTCGAGTGCTTCTTCTTGGATCGTCGAGAGGACGGCGACTACCTGATCAGCATCATGACCACCTCGGACTTCGAGCGCGCACAGACGGTCGGCCGGGACTCTGCGCACGACATCGATGCCTCCCATCGGGCTTTCAAGCGCGACACGTGGGACTCGGTGGACGCGCTCGAAGGGTTCGCCGAGCTGGCGACGCTCGACACGATGCCTTCACGTTAGGCGACCCTCCGCCATGCGGGGCGCCCGTGCTCAACGCTGCGGCGCTTCGTCCGCTGCTGCC
>JBGTIA010000625.1:0-3691 GCA_041745835.1 Ilumatobacteraceae bacterium
GCGATCGCCTGCCACACGGCGTGTTCGCGTTCGCCGGCGAACGCGCCGAGGAAGGTGCGCAGGTCGGCCCCCGACATCCGTCCAGCCAGGGTGGCTGCCCAGGCGTCGTCGACGAGGTTGTAGCGCTCGAGCGTCGACAACGATGCGACCGCAGCCCCGTCGAGCCGGGCGCGCAGGTCGTCGCTGTAGGCAACACGGTAGAAGCCGTGGCCACCGGCGTTGACGACGATGGGTGAGGCGACGTCGTCGGCATCGTCGAGCGGAAGCGTGGTGACCGTGTCGTCGAGCAGCAGCGTGGTCGTGGCCCTACCCACACGCACGTGGACGGGGATCGCCCACCGTTGCGCATCGGCGTCGCTCGCACTGTCGTCGTTGCTGCCGTTGTCGTGGTCGGCGCTGTCGATGGCGCTCTCGTCGAAGCGGAAGCGGTGCTGGCGCAACTCCAGCGAGCCGTCCACGACCGCAGCGCTCACGAGCGGGTAGCCCGGCTGCCAGATCCACGAGTCCATGATGCGCCGCACCGGCTCGCCGCTGGTCGCCTCGATGGCGTCCCACAGGTCGTTGGTCTCGGTGTTCGCGTAGCTGTGCAGTGACAGGTAGTGACTGACGCCCTCGCGGAACCGCTCGGCACCGAGGTACTGCTCGAGCATGCGCAGCAGCGCCCCACCCTTCTGATACGTGAGCACGTCGAACATGCCTTCGCTGTCGGCGGGCGACCGCACCTCGAACTCGACCGGGCGAGTACTGGCCAGCGAGTCGGTCTCGAACGCCCCGCTGCGTTCGACACCGAACGCCGTCCAGCGCTCCCAGTCGGGCCGGTAGGCGTCGCACGCCGCGACCTCCATGAACGTGGCGAAGGCCTCGTTCAGCCAGATGCCGTTCCACCAGCGCATCGTGACGAGATCGCCGAACCACATGTGTGCCAGTTCGTGGGCGACGACGTCGGCGACGAGCTGGCGCTCGTTCTGCGTGCTCGTGGCCGGATCGACCAGCAGCAGGCTCTCGCGAAAGGTGATGCAGCCCAGGTTCTCCATCGCGCCCGCCGCGAAATCGGGGAGTGCCACGAGGTCGACCTTGGCACCCGGATAGGCGATGGCGTAGTAGTCCTGGAACCAGCGCAGACAGAACGCACCGACATCGAGCCCGAACTCGGTCAGATGACCCTTGCCCGGCACGTGGACGAGTCGGAGGGGAATGCCGTCGACGTCGACCGTGTCGGTCATTTCCAGTCGACCGACCACGAAGGCGACCAGATAACTGCTCATCACCATCGTGTCGGCGAAGCGGATGACGCACCGACCATCCGCGGTGGTCTGCTCGATCTCGGGGGCGTTGGAGATCGCCGTCAGGCCGTCGTCGACGTCGAGCGTGACGCCGAACACCGCCTTGAACTCGGGTTCGTCCCAACACGGGAACGCCCGCCGGCAATCGGTGGCCTGCATCTGCGTGGTCGCGATCACCTGCTCGACGCCGTCGTCGTCGACGTTGGTGCTGCGGTAGAAGCCGCGGAGCTTGTCGTTGAGCACACCGTCGAACTCGATCGTCAAGACGCTGCGACCGGCGGAAACGGTGTCAGCCGGTGTGACGAACAGTCGCTCGGATGCGTCGTCGAGCTGCCAGGATGCCGCCTGCCCGTCGACCTCGCAGCTCGCGATCGTCAGTTCGGCGGCGTTCAGCACGAGCACCTCGGTGGGCTCGTCGATCGTGAGCTCGATGCGAACCGTCCCGGTGAAGCTCGCCTCGGTGAGCGACGGACGCAGCCGCAGGTCGTAGCGGTCGGGGCGCGCGTTCTTCGGGAGTCGGTACGGGTCGAGTTCCGACAGGTTCGTAGCCATCGTCGGGAGAGTACCCCCGGTAGCGTGGTCCCTCGTGTCCGATCTGACTCGACGGTTCTCCAGCGGTGCCGACACCGGCTCCACGCGCTTCGATGTGGTCGGCATCGGCAATGCGCTCGTCGATGTGATCGCCCCCGCTGACGACCACTTCCTCGAGCGCCACGATCTCGTCAAGGGCTCGATGACGCTGATCGAGACCGAGCGCGCGGTCGAGCTGTACGCGGCGCTCGACCGGGCAGTCGAGATGAGCGGGGGGTCGGCTGCGAACACGGTCGTCGGCGTCGCGAGCCTCGGTGGCCGTGCTGCCTACATCGGCAAGGTGAACGGCGATGACCTCGGGGACGTGTTCGGCCACGACATGCGTGCGGTCGGCGTGGCGTTCCATCGGCCGCCCGGCGACGATGGCACACCGACCGGTCGGTGCGTGATCGTGGTGACTCCCGACGCCGAGCGCACGATGAACACCTATCTCGGCGTGTCGAGTGAGTTCTGCGTCGGCGACCTCGACGAATCGGTGGTCGCCGACTCGCACGTGCTGTACATGGAGGGCTACCTGTTCGACCGTGACGACGCCAAGGCGGCCTTCCGTCGGGCCGCCGAGGTGGCGCACGAGCACGGCCGCATGGTGTCGCTCACCCTGTCGGACTCGTTCTGCGTCGACCGACATCGAGACGACTTCCGGGCCCTGGTGCAGGACCGGGTCGACCTCTTGTTCGGTAACCATGACGAGTTGCTCTCGCTGTACCAGCTCGACTCGTTCGACGATGCCGTCTCGGCGTTGCGCGACGAATGCGAGTTCGCTGCCATCACCGTCGGCGCCGACGGGTGCGTGATCGTGACACCCGACGAGCTGGTGCGCGTTCCCGCCGTGCCGGTCGATCGGGTGATCGACACCACCGGTGCCGGCGATCTGTTCGCTGCCGGGTTCCTGCACGGCCTGACCACGGGACGCCACCTCGAGGCGTGCGGCCGCTACGGCGCGATCGCCGCCGCCGAGGTGATCAGCCACGTGGGACCACGCCCGCTCGTCGAGCTGCGTAACCTGATCGGTGATGGCTGAATTCGACTCGCCGAACTCGACCGGGGGGCTGCTGTGGACACGAACGACCTGATCTCCACGGCGGAGGCGTGGCTCGAGGCGGAGCCCGACGACGACATCCGCGACGAACTCGCCTCGTTGATCGCGTCCGCTCGGGCTGGAGATCCCGCCGAACTCGCTGAACGTTTCGCCGGGCTGTTGCAGTTCGGCACCGCCGGACTGCGTGCCGCAGTGGCGGCTGGACCGATGCGGATGAATCGGCTGGTGGTCCGTCAGGCGGCGGCTGGTCTCGGCCGGTGGTTGCTCGATGCCGAGGCGGCGGGTGAGATTCCTGACGCTGCCGCCCGCGGTGTCGTGATCGCCAACGACGCCCGCCGCAAGAGCGATCTGTTCGCCGACGACACGGCTCGCGTGCTTGCTGCGATGGGCATCCGCACGATGCTGCACCCAGGAGTCCAACCGACCCCGGTGCTCGCCTGGTCGATCAGGGGCCTCGGCGCAGCATCCGGGGTCGTCGTGACCGCCTCGCACAACCCGCCGGCCGACAACGGCTACAAGGTGTATCTCGACACCGGATCGCAGATCGTGTCGCCGATCGACACCGACATCGCCGAGCGGATCGCCCGGTTCGACCCGCTCACGGTCGAGCTCGCACCCGGCGACCACCCGCTGATCGAGCGTCTCGGAGAGGAGTGGGTGCAGAAGTACGTCGACTTCGTGCCGTCGGTTCGGCTGCGGCCCGACGTTGCGGGCGTCCCGGTGGCCTACACCGCGATGCACGGGGTCGGCGGCGCGGTCATGCTGCGGGCGTTCGAGG
>JBGTIA010000626.1:0-2058 GCA_041745835.1 Ilumatobacteraceae bacterium
CCGGTGTTCTGCACGGCGAAGTCGACGATCGTCGTGACGCCACCCCACGCCGCCGCGACCGTGCCGGTCTCGAAGGTGTCCGACGCCTCGGTGCCGCCGAACGGCAGCTCCATGTGCGTGTGGACGTCGACGCCGCCGGGCACGACGTACTTGCCCGTCGCATCGATCGTGCGATCGGCATTCACGCCCATCGCGCTCGCCTGCCCGGGGGCGAGGAGCGCGACGATCTTCTCGCCGTCGATCAGGACGTCGCCGCCGCGTCGGCCGACCGCCGACACGATCGTGCCGCCGGAAATCAGTGTTGTCGCCATGTCGATCAGCCCACCACCAGGTCGCCGTACGCGTCGGGGCGGCGGTCGCGATAGAAGGCCCAGCCGTCGCGGACCTCCTTGATGCGGTCCATGTCGAGTTCTCGGATGATCAGCTCGGGCTCGTAGGGGTCACCCTTGTCGCCCACGTACTGGCCGCGGGGGTCGACGAAGTAGCTCTGGCCGTAGAAGTCGTTGTCGCCGAGCGGCTCGATGCCGACGCGATTGATCGCCCCGACGTAGTACATGTTCGCGACAGCGGCGGCCGGCTGTTCGATCGACCACAGGTACTCGCTGAGCCCGCGGTGCGTCGCCGACGGGTTGAACACGATCTCGGCGCCGTTGAGCCCGAGCGCCCGCCAGCCCTCGGGGAAGTGACGGTCGTAGCAGATGTAGACGCCGACCTTGCCGACAGCGGTGTCGAACACGGGGTACCCGCCGTTGCCGGGCCGGAAGTAGAACTTCTCCCAGAAGCCCTTGACCTGCGGGATGTGCTGCTTGCGGAACTTGCCGAGGTACGTGCCGTCGGCGTCGATCACCGCTGCGGTGTTGTAGTAAACGCCGGGCTGCTCGATCTCGTACATCGGCAGCACCATCACCATGCCGAGTTCCTTCGCAAGCGCCTGGAAGCGCTGCGTGGTCGGTCCGTCGGGGATGTATTCGGTGTACTCGTAGTACTCGGCGTCCTGCACCTGGCAGAAGTAGGGCCCGTAGAAGAGCTCCTGGAAGCAGATGATCTGTGCACCCTGGGCAGCTGCTTCCCGAGCAGCGTCCTCGTGCTTGACGATCATCGACTCCTTGTCGCCCGTCCAATCGGTCTGCAAGAGCGCAGCCTTGATGATGTTCGCCATCACGTCCTCCGTCTGCCCGCAGTGCGGGCCGTCATGCCACCAGGGGTCGACCATAATGACACACCCGCGAACGGGCAACCGCCCCGACGCGACCTGCGACGACGTTCATCTCGCCGAAACAGAAGGGAGGCGGACACGACACGCACCGCGCCGCACGCCTTGGCAGACTGTGCCGATGCCGACGTTCCGATCCGCCTGGCACTGGGTGTTCGGCAAACACGAGCCGAAGCCACCCAACCCGGACCGCACGGTCGAGGCCGGCTGGGTGCCGCAGTGGATGGCGCCGATGATCGTCGACGAACTGCGGGCCCAGGGCATCCCGGCGGTGACCACCGACGACTACAACCTCAACCCCTACATGAACAGCCGCGAGCCGATGGCGAGGGTCTTCGTCACCGAGGACCGCAAGGCCGAAGCCCGCGAGGTCATGACCGACATCCTCGGTCATCCCCCCGCCCAGCGCCGCATCTGACCGTCTCGGCCCATTCTTCGTTTGCGCACGGATTCGGGTGGGACGGGTCACCCGAAATCGCACACAAACGGGAGATGTTCCCTCCCGGGGCGCTCGGCGCCCACTACCCGGGCATGAAACTCAGTGCGCCGATCACCGACCTCGCCGCCGACCAGGACGGCCTGATCTCCGTCGATCAACTCCGCTCGCACGGCGTGACGCCGTGGACACAACGAGTGCTCGTCGCCGATGGGTGGATGTTCCGTCTCGCCCCGCGGGTCTACGCACTGCGCGGGTCCGCCGACACGCATCGGCGACGGCTCCGGTGCGGGCTGCTGTGCCTCGGCGAACGGAGTTGGGTCAGTTTCGAGGCGGCGGCCGTCCTCCACGGCTTCGATCGCTCGCGGCCGCGCGCCGTCGAATTCACCGTCGAGCGCCGACGGGCACC
>JBGTIA010000627.1:0-3528 GCA_041745835.1 Ilumatobacteraceae bacterium
CGACGCCACGTCCGGCGCACCGACGCTGTGGGAACGCCGGCCGAGCGATCCGGATGCATTCGTCGTGCCGATCGGCGTTCGTGCGGAGGACGCGACCACGGTCACCGCCGATCTCGGTTCGAGTCGAGCGGTCGCTGTCACCGGGTCCGAGCAGTTCCGTGACGCCCTCGTACGCAGCCTCGTCGTCGAGGCCGTCACACTCCACGGCCCCGTCGACCTCGACCTGGTCGTGCTGACCGATCCGGATCGTCTGAGTGGCTGGGACTGGGCGAAGTGGCTTCCCCACCTCCGGCAAGCCGGTCGACTCGACGGTCCGCCGGCGATCTGGAGTTCCCGACACGACATCGGCCGATGGTGCGAGGCATCGCATCTCACCTCGTCGGATCCGACGCCGCATTCGACCCCACTCCCGACCCGACTTCCGACGCGACTTCCGACCCCGTCGCATCTCACCTTCGTCATCCTCGACGACCCGGGACTGTGGAACCGCCGCGACGCACCTGCACGATCGATCGTGTCGACACCGCCAGGTCACCTCCGCCTGATCGCACTCTGCGGCGACGAACGTGAGGCGCCTGCCATCTGCACGACGGTGATCTCCGAGACCGACGACGACCTGGCACGAATCCACTCGCTCACCCAGGACGACGAGGTCTTCCGCCCGGCGCTGACCGAGCCCGGCATTGCAGTCCGTGTCTCACGGGCGTTGGCGCCGCTCGCGGACGTCGACCTCGCGCCACCGACCACACCACCTGGCACAGACGCCGACCGGATCACGCTCCCTGCGTTGATCGGTGCCACCGAGGTCGACCAGGTGCTGGCTCGATGGGGAGCCGACGACCCGCGACCGACCGCAGTGATCGGTCGGCGAGGTCACGAGTTGATCGACGTGCCGGTGGCCACCGACGTGACCGTCGTGGTCGGGTCGTCGATGGGTGATGCGTTCGACATCGCGGCGACGTGGCTGTCGGCGCAGTGCGCCGAGCGTTCACCGGACGCCTTGTGGGTCGCACCGATGGTGCTCGGACACACTGCGAGATCGGAGCTGCTGTGGCGGTTGCCGCACGCGACCGATCGACACGACGTCGACTCGACGATCGAGCCTCGACGCCTGCTCGCCCGCCTTCGAGCCGTACTCGCCGACCCAGCGCCTCCCACTCGGATCGTGGTGATCACCGAGGCGCCCGGCGGCGGTGCCACGACTCCCGGCGAGACACGGCTCACCGCGCTGGCCACCGGTGTGCGCGACATCAGCGGGCTGACGATGGTCGTCGTCACCGACCGTCCCGAGGTGGCAGACATCCTGGGCGACGCGGTGATCCGGGTCGAGCGGACGTACGACGAGCCGGGAACCGCTCGTCGCATCGCCCGGCTCACCACGGCGGGCGGCCCTGTCGGCCAGCCGTTCACGCCGCTGCAACCGACCACGTCCGTCACCACCGACGTGGAACTGCGTCCCTTCGTCGTCGGACGTGCCCTCACTCCGCTCGAGCGGCGCATCGAACAACATCGTGCCCAGACCTCGAACGCACCGGACCCGGCCTTCGACCCCGTCATCGCGTTGCTACGCGACGCTGCATCACGACGACGCACCGATGCGCACGCCCCGACGGCCGGCCGAACGGTGGTGCCACCGCCGATGCCCGCACGGGTCGACCTCGACGAACTGTTCGCCAGCTCGCCGGGCGACGGTGTCCCGATCGGTCTCGTCGACGATCCGGACCACGCAGGTGTGCGCACACGGTGGTGGGAGCCGGGGGGTGGTTCGATGCTGGTCTTCGGCTCTCGTCGATCCGGCATGGAGCAGGTGATCACGACCATCCTGGTCGGGGCCATCGACCGGTTCTCGGAACTCGATGTCCGCCTCCTGGTCGTCGAGTCGTCGCCGGCACGCCGCCGAGCGTTCGCCGATCTCGATCATCCTGTGCGCGTCGTCGACCCCGATCACTCCGACCAGTTGCGCGATGCGCTCGACGAAGTCACCGCCGAACTCGACCGGTGTGCCGGCACGGATGCTGGGGTCGACCCCGATGGACCGCGCATGGTGCTCCTGATCGGCGACCTGGTGCATCTGCGCCGGCGGTACGCGGACCAGCCGATGTGCACGCAGATCGACGAGGTCGTCAGTCGCGCCGCTGCGCCCGGATCCGGAGTGGACGTGGTCGCCGCCGCCGCCGATCTCGAGGGTGCCGGGCCGTTCGCGACGGTTGCGGCGAGCCGCCTCGTCGGCGCCTCGTCGGACCACCGGGAACTCGAAGCACTGGGCGTCAAGCACCCGAGCGACGTCGATGGGGTCGTCGGTCGTTGCCGATCATTCCCCGACGGCGATCTCGTACAGCTCGCCACCACCGACGAGACGATCGACGTGCTCTTCGCTCGCCGATCCAGCGGCGGTGCGCCGTGACGATTGCAGCCGGCGTCGGAGCAACTCGCGGTGACGGAGTGGGCGTCGAGGTGACCCACGGCATCGTCCGAGGTGTACGACTCGAATCGGCCCATCCGGAGCGCATCGTCGCCGCGGCCGAGGTGCCGCTGGCGAATCGTCTCGACGACCGGGCCACGCTCGACGCGCTCGTGCGTCTTCGCGCCGAACTCGGCGATCCACGCGTGCCGGCGCGCATTGCGATGTTCCCCCCGGGCAGCACGCTGAGTCGCGTCGACGCCACCGGGCTCATCGGCAACGACCTCAACACACTGCGCTCGGATCTCGCGAGGTCGAGGCATGCGTCATCCAGCGTCCTGGTCGATGACGGCCCGAGGCGCTGGCTGATCGGCGTGTCGTGGGATGACACGGAGATCCGACGCGTGGAGGAACTCGCCGAGCGGGCCGGCTTCATCGACGTGGCCATCGACCCGAGCCCGCTCGCGCTCGCGCGGGTACTCGACGCCGACATCACACACGTGCGCCGCGACGCCGCCCCGGATCAGAGCTTCGGTGCCATCACCGCACACGGCGGCGTCGTCGCAGCGGTTGCGCTGGATTCGATCGGCCGGATGACGCCCGGTCTCGCGTGCAGCGACGCCGCGATGTCGGTCGGTTGGTTCGACGACATCGACGAACCGGCCGACCTCGTCACCGAGGTCCAGCGACTGCTGGAGGACGCGCCGCCCGTCGAGTGTGGCCTTCACCTCGCGGAGGTGCCCTACCCCGACTTTCCTCCGCACGATCTCCGTGCACCGCGACGCCAGTGCGTGGCGCTGGGCGCCGCGGTTGGTGCAGCCGGGCTCGCAGGACGTCTACGTCCCGTCGACATGCTGCTCGCCGTGGTGACGGCGTCGAGTGGCGTCGAGCGACCCTGGGCCATCGAACGGGTCACCAACCTCGCGACCCCGCAAGGACCGACCACGATCGGTCCGGCCAAACGGTTCGTCGCTCGGCTGCTGCCGCGCCGGCGCTGAGGGTTACCGCTGAGCGGCTCCGTCGAGGGCCGACTCGTCCGGTCAGTCGTCGAAGATCGACGGGCGTTGCCCGAAGACCGCAACGGCTTGACGCAACGGGACGAGGTCGCCACCTGTGCGACGCCCCTC
>JBGTIA010000628.1:0-2787 GCA_041745835.1 Ilumatobacteraceae bacterium
GCCGGCGCGTCGACGGTCGTGCTGACCTTCGACAACCGCCAGGCGCGGACCGCACGGGCGATGGGACTCCGCGTCATCGGTTGCTGACGACCGATGCGGGCCTCGGTGGGCCCACGAGGTCCGGGGATCTCGGCGGCATGCGTCCCGGCATCCGGGACGGAGCGCACCGCGATCGACGGGGCGGCCTCACCTCGCGCGGTGTTCGGTACCCATGCCTGCGGTGATGAAGACAACCGTGGCCTCGCCCTCGACGTCGGCGGTGTGCCACGAGCGCGGCGGGTTGATGGCGTACTCGCCCACCTGCAGTGTGACCGTGGCGGTCGTGCCGTCGGCGTGCTCCTGGTGCAACGTCACCGTGCCTGCGGTGCAGAGCACCACCTCGTGGCCGACCGGGTGCATTTCCCACACGTCCCACGGCTCGGTGAACGTGTGCATCGACACCAGCCGTGCCTCCATGCCGTCGGCCTCGTCGTGACGGGCGCCGTATCCCGCATACCACTCCATCGAGCCGGTGAACTCCGGCTCGACAACGGCTGAGGCGCCGAGTCCGAGGTGGATCGGATGGACGTCGAGTGATCGTGCGTCGCTCATGCCTCCACCATCGCACGCGACGACCGTCTCCGAGCTCATCGTCCACACAATGAACGAGCCAAGCTGGGTGATGGCAACCGTGCCGCACGACGCTCGAGTTCTCGGAGGACGGACAGCGATGAGCGAGGCCCGGCGTTCGGGCCGTTTGCGTGGCACTGACCGCTAGAACCCGCCCACCCGAAATCCCACACAAACGTGGGCTCGGGGAGCGCTCAGAAGTTGACGATGGTGCCCATGTTGGGGAGACGGGCAAGGTGCGGCGCACGCACGACCCGCTCGACTGCCTCTGCCGCCGAGCACTTCGTCGTCACCATCTCCCGAGCGAGGGCCGCGACCACGACGGGCGCAGCGAAGGACGTACCGCTCCACGTCGCCCACTGGTCGAAGTCGTCGGAGTCGATGCCGTTGATCCGTGGCAGGGCGCCGTTGAACTTGGCGAAGAACGAGCTGACGATGTCCGTACCCGGCGCACACGCATCGACCCACGGGCCGTAGTTCGACCACTCGGCCGGCCCGGTCGGGCCGAGACCCGCCACTCCGATCACCGACGCGAGCGCCGCCGGATACTGCGCCACGCACGACCCCTCGTTGCCCGCCGCCGCCACGAACACCACCTTGCGGCGTTTGTGGTATCGGTCGATGAGTCGTTCGAAGAGGATGCCTCGTCCGGTCCCACCGAAGGAGAAGTTGACGATCTGCGGCTTGACGGTCTCCATCAGGTACCACAACCGGAATGCGAGGACGGACGTGTCGACGTCACCCTGCGGCTCGAAGACGCGATCGACCCGGATCTCACACCCGGGCGTGAGCTGCTCGATGATCCCGGCAATGAACGTGCCGTGTCCTGCGACCGGATCGAGGTAGTTGTCGGCGGGGTGACCGCCCATCGATCGCGACGGCACATCGGGAGGACCCGAGATCCGCGCAAAGGCTGCGAGGTCGTCCCCGAGCAGTTCGGGCCGGTAACCATCCTGGTTGTCCCATCCGCCGGCGAGTCCGCTGTCGAGCACGCCGATCACCACGTCGTTCGACGGCGGAGTCGGGCGCAACGGCAACATCTGGAACGGTGCCGGCATCACCGAACTCGTCGGCGGTTTGCCCGTCGCCACGACGTTCAGCTCCTCGGCGTTGGCCCGCCACGGGTTGGCGCTGTACGAGTTCGCTCGCCACGGATTCGCCCGCCAAGGGTTCGCTCGCCACGGGTTCGCACGCCACGGGTTCGCACCCCACCCCTCCTCCGCCATCTGCGCGGCCAGCGCCGGGTGCGGAGGACAGCCACAACAGTCGACCTCGTTGGCGAAGTACACGATGTCGAGCTGTGCGACGAGCCCGGCTGCGTCCAGCCGGTCGACGACGGTCGCTGGATCGGGAACGCCACTGATGCGGTGCCACTGACCGGTCGGAGGGGGCTCGCCGACCGGTTCGCCGTCGTCGTCGGTCGCCGCGAAGATCGGATCGACGGTGTACTCATCGAGGGCGAACTCCGGGAACGAGTCGAGCGCCGCCAAGGTGTCCTCGTCGACGAGCAGTCGACCAGGCCGGTACGCGACCGGTGGGTCGCCCGGCAGGATCGCAATCCGGTCTCGGTACGGGGTGGCGTCCGGCACGTCGGGATCCACGTCGGTCATGGTCAATCTCCTGGTTCTCGATGGCTTGTCGTCGACGTCAGTGCGGCGCGGCGGCGCAGGATCGCCTCAGTCTGGTCAGCGATGTGTTCCGGCGAGCTCGAGGCGCCGTCGGTGCGCGCCTGGTCGAACTTGACGTCGCCCAGCTCCCGACGGGCAGCGTCGAGGAGCGCCACGCGCTGCTCCTCGTCACCGGCATACAACGACACACCCTCGCGAGCCAGCATCACGTCGGCTGCCGACTGCAACCGAACCGCATCAGCGGCCGCGCCGTCCTCCAGCGCAAACCGCGCCGCCACCATGTGCGAGAAGGCGATCAGGTCGACCTGCCCCATCGATCGGGCCAACTCGAGCGCGGCGAGTTGGTGCCGTGCCGCCCCCTCGGGGTCGCCCAGCTCCATCAACGCCTCGGCCGAGTTCCCGTGCGTGGCGGCCATGAACGTCTCGAGGCCCGCAGCCTCCTCGGCCGCCAGTCCGTGATCGAGTGCCTGCGCCGCCGCGTTGATGTCGCCCAGCCTGGCGTGCGCCAGGGCTGCGAGGTTCCACATCCGGGCCTCGCCCCTCGGAGTCG
>JBGTIA010000629.1:0-5720 GCA_041745835.1 Ilumatobacteraceae bacterium
GACGCGTCAGCGCCGCTTCGGCGCCTGGCCACGATGTCGAGTGCCGCCACGTTCGGGACGACGCGTCATCCCGAACTCCTCGCCGAGGACGCATGGTCGTGCCTCAGTTCGATCGAACGCACGGTCGTGGTCATGCGTTCACGATGGCAACGACTGCGATGGCGCCTCAGCCTGCGCTCGCTCCGCTCGGCGACTCGCTCTCCCGTCGGCGACTGACGCGCCCGATCGTCACGGCGGCGGCGGCGTGGTCGTGCTGGTGGTCGTGGTCGTCGTGGTGGTGGCGGGCGGTGGCAGTGCCGTGATCGTCAAGGTGGCGGTCGACGAGGTCGCCTCGCCGTCGGTGACCTGGTAGGTGACGACATACGTTCCGGGCGTCGTGGCCAGGATCGACAGCTGGAGTCCACTGCGACCGGCCACGACGGCGTCCGGATCGGAGAACGTCGCGTCGACGATGCTGGGCGGTGGACCGTCCGGGTCGCTCGCCTGGAGGTCGACCACCGTCGACGTCCCGACGGCCACGGACGTCGCCTGGTCGATCGCACTCGGCGGTTGGTTGGCGGGCGGTCCGTTGACCGTGACCGTCGCCGACTCCGAATCGGCTCCGTCGGCGTCTCGCACGCGGTACGTGAAGGTGGCAACGCCCCGTCCGTCGCCCGGCGCAACGCGGACAGTTCGGTTGTCGGGTTGCAGCGTCACACTGCCGGTCCCGCCGCCCGAGAAGGTGAGCGTGGTCGGCAACAACTCGCTCACGATCAACGCGCCTCCGGAGTCGGCGTCGGTGTCATTGGCGACGAGATCGACGATCCGTTGAACGCCGTCGATCGCGTCGACGCTGTCGCCGTTGGCGACGGGCGCCCGGTTCTGGACCGTGACGGTGACATCGACCGTGGTCGCCAGTCCGCCGGGATCGGCGACGTCGACGGTGAAGCCGAACACCCCGGCTGCGGCCCCGAGTTCAGGACTGATCGCGAGGCGATCTGGTGCCTGTGTCACCCACGCCGGCGCGCCACCGGTCGCCGTGATCGTCAACGCCTCGGCGTCGGAGGCGAGGTCGCTGACCGGGATCACGACGGGCTCACCGCGGAACACGGTGAGCGACTTGGGCGCTCCGACCGGCTTCTGGTTGACGTCGATCGTCACCTGGCCGTTCGCACGCAGCCGGCAAGAGTTGACGACGGAATACCGGATGACCACGTTGCCGTTCTCGCCCTCGGGAGGCGAATAGGTGCCGTCGGCGAATCCCCGCGGACCGGTGACGTCGACGATAGTTCCGTTGGCCGCCAGTGCAGCGAGGTCGACGGCGATCGGCTGTCGGTACCCGGTCGTCAGGAATGCGTCGAGCGCGACCGGCGACGAATCCGAACACGGTCGCACGTCGATGCGCAACACCGCGGTGTCGGTGAGCTCACCGTCGCTCACCTGATAGGTGATCGCGGCCGTGCCCGACGCGCCTGGTGTCGCGGTGAAGCTGATCGACATGTTCGATGTCAGCGACGTCGAACCGAGCGACCCGTCGGCACCCGACACGATCGACACCGACAGCGTGTCGCCGTCCGGATCACTGTCGTTCAGCAACACCGACACGGTCACCGAGCCACCGTTGGCGACGCTGGCGCCATCGTCTCGAGCATCCGGGGGCCGGTTGAGTGGTTCCTGCACGGTCAGGACGATGCTGGACGTGGCGGTCAGGCCGCCACCGTCGCGAATCGTGTAGGTCGCGAGCACCTGGCCGACGAAGTTGGCAGCAGGCGAGATCGTGACGACCGATCCGACCTGGGCGACCGTTGCATCGCCGGAGACACGGGCGGCGGACACGACCGACAATCCGCCCGGTGTCTCGTCCGGATCGCTGTCGTTGGCGAGCACGTTGAACTGCTGTGGCGTCGCCGGCCCGAAGATCGTCAACTCGTCGGGCACCGCTATCGGCGCTCGGTTCGCTCGCTCGGTGATGCTCACCCGGAGGCGGCCGAGCGAGACCGCCCCCTTGGCGTCGGCGACCTGGTAGTTGATCGTCGCTGTACCGGTCTGGCTGCCGGCGATGAAGGTGATCACGCGGCCACTGCGCGTTGCGGTGCCGAGCACCGGCGCGGTCGACGACACCAGTTCGAGCTCCGCATTCGGGCCATCGGGGTCCTGGTCGTTGGCGAGCACGTCGATCGAGGCCGTCATGCCGACCTCCACCGTCAACGAGTCGAGATTGGCCTCCGGCGCCCGGTTCGTGATCGATGGTTCGCGAACGGACACGATGATCGACGCCGACGCCTTGAGACCACGAGCATTGGTCACCTCGTACGTGCATCGGAAGGCACCGGATCGGCCGGCCGGCGGGTCGTAGCGGACCTGCGCGTCTGCGGTGACCGTGGCGTCACCACCTGCGGGACAGCCGGGTCGGCCCACGAGCGCGGGTCGACCTCCCGAGGGGTCACCGTCGTTGCGCAGCACGTCGATGGTCACCGGGACGTCGACGTAGGTGAACGTGGAGTCGTCGCGGGCGAAGGGCGGCTCGTTCAGCGGTTCGGGCAGGACGGTGATGGTGACGTCGCCGATGACTTCGTGGCCGTTGCCGTCGGTGACCGTGTAGGTGAACCGGGCGGTTGCCTGGCCTTCCTCGTCGACGAGCGGGGCCGGTGAGAACTGGATCTTCCCGCGGTCGAACACGACGGCTTGTCCACTGCCGTCGGCGGGTTGGGTCACCGACACCACGGTGAGCGGGTCGCCGTCGGGGTCGATGTCGTTGGCCGTGACATCGACGACGACCGCCTGTCCCACGACGACCTTGTCGGTGTCGGCGGTGACCACCGGCGGGCGGTTCGGCTCGACGTCGTCGATCACCACGACCAGCACCGATCCCTGCACGACGTGGCCGTTGCCGTCGTCGACGGAGTACGTGAACGGAACCAGGGAACCAGCACCGGCGCGGGCCGTGACCGACAACATGTCCCCTTCGACATCGACGTCCAGCCCGACCGGTAGAGGCTCGACCACCGCCAGCGTCAGCGTGTCGCCATCGGGATCCGAGTCGTTGACGAGTACGGACACGGGCGTCGGGTCGTTGCGCCGCAATCGCACGGCGTCGGGACGGACCGACGGCGCCCGATTCGGATCGCCGGTCCGAGCGACCTCGACGCGAACCTCGATGTCCTCGCCGACCGCGTCGAACGCGTCGACGGGCCGGTACGTGAAGCTCGCCGTGCCCTCGAATCCCTCGGTCGGCGCGAAACGCAACGCCGGGAGACCCGATGGCCCGATCGTCTCGGTCACCTCGCCCAACGTCGCCCGGCCGACAGTCGGCGGAGGAGAGAAACTGCCGAGTCGGAGAGCGTCGCGCTCGGGATCGACATCGTTGAGCAGCACGTCGACGATCACCGGAACACCCGGCCCGGTTTCCGCGACGTCGGCAACGCCGACCGGCGGCTTGTTCGTCGAGCCGGGTGCCAGCAATTCGACGATCACGAACGCCGAGTCGGTCGTTCCGTCACCGTCGACGATCGTGTACTCGAACCGATCGCCACCGACGTAGCCCGGCTCGGGCGTGTAGACGACCGTCGATGCGGTCCCGATGTCGACCGACCCGTGACCGGGCACCCCGACCGCAGACACGGCGACCGCCTCGCCGTCGGGGTCGTAGTCGTTGAGCGTCACCTGTACCGACACGGAGGCGCCCGACCGCGCCGTCACGAGATCGTCGACCGCGACGGGCGGATCATCGATGCCGTTGTCATCGGGTTCCCGCACGTCGGGTTCGCGAGCGGTGCTGTCGTCGGCGCTGGTGGTTCCCTCACCGGGCTCACCGGAGTCGATGACGTCGCCATCCTCGCCCAGCACCAGGATTCCCTGGGCGTTCTTGTCGATCGCCGAGATGCTCCAGGGCGTCACCCCCCACACGAAATCGCCGGCGACATCGTCGATCCAGACGAGGTCGACCGTGGCGGTGACCGCCAGGGTGGCACCGGCCCGGACGGACGCCGACCGGTCGGAGAGGATCTCGCCGGCACGCCAATCGAAGCGGACGACAGAACCCGCACCACCACCACCACCGCCACCACCGCCACCACCGCCACCGCCACGCCGGACGACGGCTGCGGCTTCACCGGCGATCGCGAGCAGGTCGCCACCGTCGAGATCGAGTCCCGGCACCAAGGACGCCTCGTCGACACCACCCGCCGACACACACCAGAGATCGTCGTCCGCACCGATCCATCCGCAGTCGGCCGGCGGTCCCGGCACCTGGGCCAGGATCTCGCTCGCGTCGGCGTCAGTGGCCAACGTGCGCCAGTCACCGTCACCGAAGCGGGCACGACGACCCGACACGTCGACGACCATCGGAACATTGCCGACCAAGGTGAGGAGCGCGTCCGCATCGAGTCCGAGCCGTTCGCGTTGCGGCGCCAACGACGTCGTGCGAACCAGGTCGCCGTCGACGAGTGACCAGATCGAGCCATCGGGGGCGACCTGCGTCGCAGTGCCACTCGGCACCGAGAACGAGATCGGTTCGCCGTCCGAGGGCACGACGTTCGCAACGTCATCGTCCGGATTGACCACGACCAGCCCTGCCTGGCCGACGCCCGACAACGCCCGCCCGGCGCCCAGCGCCGACAACCCGAACGGTGTCCCGAGACGGAGATCGACCGCGTCGATGGCTCGAGCCTCTGCGGTGGAGTCGTTGAGGACGAAGGCGCCGGGGCGGCCCTCGGCGACCGACAGTTGTTCTCCGCCGCTACCCGCAGCGAGGCTCGCCAACGCTCGTCCCCCGTACCCGTCGACGAGCACCACCCGACCGCTCGGTTGGTGAACGAACCACGCCGTTGCCCGGGCGGATGCGGCGTCGATGGCCGGAAGCCCGTCAGAACGCACGACGACGATGACGGCGAACAGGGTCAACAACGTCGCGACGATCGCAGCAACGGTTTGGCGCCAGGTCACGGTCGACAGGGTCACTGCATCCTCAACGGTTGGGCGAGCGGCGGAATCTCACGTGTAGTCATCGGCACACCACCCCACGAACTCAAGAAATCGTCCAGATTCAAACAGCGGTCGACCGGAGAGGAGAGGTCGACCGGGTCACGTCCGGTTCCGTAGTCTTCCAGCGATGGACATCGTCGTGCGCACGCCACACGGTGACGCCGACGTGTCGATTGCGTCACGTGCACCCACGACCACACTGGGAGAGGTGGTTGCAGCGGCGACCGGCCAAGCGGTCCCGCGACTGGTGCTGGTCGACGGGGGCGCCGTCGATGCAACGGCCGTGCTCGACGACGTCCGGCTCGTGGTCGGCTCCGTGATCACCTCGGAACCCTCGATGCCTACGGCCGGCTCCGACGCCGATGTCGACCTCGTCCAGATCGCCGGTCACGGCGCCGGGCGTACCATGCGACTCGCGCCTGGGCGCTACCGGATCGGCCCGGGACGGCGATCGAATGCGGACGAACTCGAGGTGGCACCCGTCGAACGCACCGTGTTCGAACTCGTCGTGGAGCCGACGTCGTCGACATCCGAGGTCAGCGTCGTGCCGCCGGGATCCGACCTGGCGAGATCCGGCGCGACACCAGACGTGACGATCGACGTGACGATCGATGGGGCCCCCGTCGAGGTCGCTCGACCATGGCACCAGGGGACACTGGCGGTCGGCGCACGAGCCTTCCAGTTCGACAGCCCAGCGCGCTCGAGCCCACCACGCGAGCGCTCGGTACCCGACCACGACGGCACGGTGGCGTTCGGTC
>JBGTIA010000630.1:0-1768 GCA_041745835.1 Ilumatobacteraceae bacterium
TCGCCCTCGCGCATCAGCACCTCGCCGCCCTGCACCGAACGGGGCTGGAGCCGGTCCGCGAGCGCACGGCGCACAGCGTCGGGCAGCCGATCGAGCAGACTCTCACCCTCGATCATGCGTTCCCCCAGCTGAACACGGCCACTCCCAGAAATTACCGTGTCGTTGGCTGTCGCCGCTGCCGATCGCCTCGTCGGTCATGTTGAAGTCGACGGCGATCGGATTCTGGCGGCGATGAGTCATCGTCGGCGGTACACAGCCTCGAACCGTCCCAGAACAGCGCGTCCCTCGCTGGACGAAGGTACTCGGTAATCACATCTGGCAACACACCATCGTCCACTCGGCTGCCGGCGAACTGTTTGGCTGCCTCGCGTGCAGCGGGTCTGCTTCTGCGCGGGTTATCGGGCGGGGTCTCGAACTCGAGTCGGACGCGAACACGCAACCGTGCAGCAGACCCCATCGATCTGGCGTGAGGTGACGTACTCGGCCGATTCAACTCGCGTGCGACCGAACCGACCACCACGAACCGGCACCGGCACCGGCACCGGCGGCGAATCAACGCAGACAACACCGGCGCCGAGTCCATCCGGTCATCATCCCACGGCCATCCATCAGCCAGGGCTACGGCGTGAAAGTGCAGTGCGCTACTTGGGCCGCGGTGCGGCGCGTCTTGCGCGAACTCGGTCGTGAATATGGGGCGCCAATATCGGGTGCCCTCCTCGGGGCTGTTGACACGGTCGTCGGGGTACTCGGGCGGTCACTCTTGATCGGTGGAGATCCGCGAGCGCAGCACGGCGTCAATGATGGGTACTCACGCAACGTCGAGTTCGAGTGTTCCTTGCGCCCTTGCCCTCGCGGACGCGGTTGCGCGACGTCAACGAGCATGATGTGGGACGTGACCGAGCCGTCAGTGCAGCGCCGATGGAAGACGGTCGCACGCGTCGTCGGAACGACTGCGCTCATCGGCGCCATGACGGTTCTGGTAGCCGTCGGAGGCCTCGTGTACCTGAGGAATGAGATCTTCGATAACGAGCTTCCGAGCTGCGACCGTGAGCCCGTCATCTTGGAGTGGACTCAGGGAGACGGTTCGTGGCGGCGAAGCTCAACCTTCGAACTCCTCGAGGATTCGCAGACGGTCCAAGTCGACCTGGTACTCGCCAACGAGGATGCCGGCCAGGTCTTCAATTTCGGCAGGACGGTGTATGTGATCGCCGCCGGCGGAACCTTCCCGGCCGACTTCGAGGAGACGACGACGTCCACTCAGCCATTTGAAGGCAAGGTCGTCGGTAGCGGGATCGGCGGTGTCAACGAACAAGTCACCCTGGAAGCTGGGCAGTGGCAGTTGATCGTGAAAGGTGGAGCGTCTGCGGCCGAAGTGCGATGGCCATGCTGAAAGACATGGAAGGGCAAGTCGGCAATGCAGCGTGTCGGTTCGCGCTTCACCGCCATCCATCCGGTGATTACGTGGCGCAGCACTGGGGCCGCGATGCGGCGCCCCTGATTCTCTGAGGGCCGGCCTATCGGGCGCGCGTTATGCGCAGATCGTGGTGCGATGGTTTGCCGGATCTTTGCGGTAGTCGTCTCGACCCTGAATCAGGGCGGGGAGATCATCGAATCCGACGGCGAACTCCTCGACGATCTCGAGCAACTCGAACGTCTGGAAGTCACTCGTCGACGGCTCACCGTTCGGACCTCGCTCGCTTCGTAGCTGTCGATCGAGATCGTGGAAGAAGTCAAGCGTCGCTCGCACTTCGCGACGTCCGCCTCTCAC
>JBGTIA010000631.1:0-5633 GCA_041745835.1 Ilumatobacteraceae bacterium
CGTGCCCGGTCGGCATCGCCGTGTCGTGCTCGGCTGACCGCCAGGCGCTCGGCAAGATCACCAAGGACGGCATCTTCCTCGAACAGCTCGAACGCGACCCCGCCCGCTTCCTACCCGAGGTATCGGACGAGCACCTCGACGAAGCCGAGCCGGTGCGCATCGACCTCAACCGGCCGATGGACGACATCCTCGCCGAGCTGTCGCAGTTCCCGGTGACCACCCGGGTGATGCTGACCGGCCCGATGGTGGTGGCCCGCGACATCGCCCACGCCAAGATCAAGGAACGTCTCGACGCCGGCGAGGAGATGCCGCAGTACCTCAAGGACCACGCCGTGTACTACGCCGGCCCTGCGAAGACGCCGGAGGGATATGCATCGGGCTCGTTCGGGCCGACCACCGCCGGCCGGATGGACAGTTACGTCGAGCAGTTCCAGTCGGCTCGCGGCTCGATGGTGATGCTCGCCAAGGGCAACCGTTCGAAGCAGGTGACCGATTCGTGCGAGACGAACGGGGGCTTCTACCTCGGCTCGATCGGCGGGCCGGCCGCTCGGTTGGCGCTCGACAACATCCGCAAGGTCGACGTGCTCGAATACCCCGAACTGGGCATGGAAGCGGTGTGGAAGATCGAGGTCGAAGACTTCCCGGCATTCATCGTGGTCGACGACAAGGGCAACGATTTCTACGCCGACGTCCGAGCCGCAGCCACGATGCCCGTCGCTGTGCGCTGACGTACACGATGTGCCTGGCACATCGCGTACGTCATGCGAATGTTGCCTTGATCGCTTCCCGGGTCGCTGCGGCCTCGTCGGGGTTGCCGGGGAACTCGGACCCGGCGAACTCGGTCACGCCGAGATCAGCGAGCGCCCCGATGCGGTCCACCACCTCGTCGTGCGAGCCGACGATCGCGATGCCCTCGGGTCCGTCGACGCCCTCGCGGTCGAGCATCGCTCGATAGCTCGGCAGTGATCCGTAGATCTGGAAGATCTTCGCCGCGCGCTCGAGGGCGCCGGCGATGTCGTCGGTGACGCACACCGGGAGCCCGACGATCACCCTCGGAGCCGGCCGACCCGCTGCGTCCGCGGCCGCCGTGATCGTCGGAATGACGTGGCTCGCCAACGTCTTGGGACCGGTGCACCAGGTGATCGTACCGTCGGCCAGCTCCGCGGTCGCCTTCAGCATCTGTGGCCCGAGCGCAGCGACGACGATCCCGAACGGCGGGGCACCCTTGGCGTTGATCGCCAGGTTGGTCGAGTAGTCCTCGCCCTGATACCCGACGGGCTCGTTGCGCGACAGCGGTCCGAGGATGCTCAGGTAGTCGCGGATGTGGCGCACCGGCTTGTCGTAGCTCATGCCGAGCATGTTCTCGATGACGACCTTGTGACTGAGCCCGATCCCGAGCGTCAGGCGCCCGCCGCACGCCGCGTTGACGGTGAGGCACTGCTGTGCGATCGCGGACGGGTGGCGGGGGTACGTCGGCACCACCGACGTACCGAGTTCGATACGAGGCACCTCGCGTCCGACGATCGCCAGCGCCGTGAGCGCGTCGTGTCCGAAGATGTTCGGCACCCAATAGCTGGCGAAGCCGTCGGCCTCGGCCTGCCGTGCCTCGGCGACGATGTCGTCGATGGTGCCGTCGTTGATGCTTCCGCCGAACGATCCGATGCGCATCCGCCGACCGTACCGGCACCGCCGGAGCCACCTCGTAGCAGAGCCGGTCACACCAACAGCGATGAGCGAGACGCCCGAATCCCGTTCGTTCGCTCATCGCCTGGTCGGTGAACCGGTCAGCGATGAGCGAACCGACCGAATGCCGACAGTTCGCATCGCTTCGAATCGCTCGGGCGGCCGGGCGGGTGCTACGAACAGCCGCATGGGGAATTGGAATTTCGCCGACGTCTGGGAAGTCGTGGCCGACGAGCTGCCCGATGCACCGTGCTTGATCCACGGCGACGATCGCCGCAGCTGGGCCGAGGTCGACCGTCGCGCCGATGGCGTGGCCCAGCACCTGCTCGACGCCGGGCTCGAACGCCAACAAGCGGTCGCGCAGTACCTCTACAACTGCAACGAGTACGTCGAGTCGATGTACGCCGCCTTCAAAGGCGCGTTCGCGCCGGTCAACACCAACTACCGCTACACCGCCGATGAATTGCTGTACCTCTGGGACAACGCCGACGCGGGTGCGGTGGTGTTCCACGGTTCGTTCGCCGACACGATCGAGGCGATCCGCGACCGACTCCCGAAGGTGACGGTGTGGTTGTGGGTCGACGACGACAGCGGCGCCTGCCCCGACTGGGCGACACCGTACGAGGATGCCACGACGAGCGGAGCCGCTCGGGTGGCACCCGACTGGGGCCGCAGCGGCGACGACATCGACTTCCTCTACACCGGCGGCACCACCGGCATGCCCAAGGGCGTGATGTGGCGCCAGGACGACCTCGCCGTGAAGCTCACCGCCACCCACGGGCGTCCGCTCACCGACGACGGCACGGCCGACGGCCTGCGCGGCACCTTCACCGCTCCGGGCAGTCGATTCATGCCGGCGTGCCCCCAGATGCACGGCACCGGCAACTTCCCGTGTCTCAGCACGCTCAGCGGTGGCGGCAGCATCGTCACACTCACGGGTCGCAACTTCGACGCCGCCGAACTCCTCGATACGATCGAGCGCGAGGCCGTCAACTCGCTGGCAATCGTGGGCGACGCATTCGCGAAGCCGATCCTGCGAGCGCTCGACGCCGAACCGCAGCGCTGGAACCTCACCTCGCTGGTCGGCATAGTTTCGTCCGGCGTGATGTGGAGCCAGGAGACGAAGACCCGCTTGCTCGAGCATCACCCGGGCATGGTGTTGATGGACGCGTTCTCGTCGTCGGAGGCGCTGGGGATGGGATCGTCGATCTCCGCCGCCGGCGCGACGGCCGAGACCGCCAAATTCGAGTTGAGTCCCGACACGATCGTGATCGACGATCTCAACCGGCCGCTCGCCCCAGGGTCGGGTGAGATCGGACGGCTCGCCGTCGGCGGTCGCCAGCCAGTCGGCTACTACAAGGATCCCGAGAAGACGGCACGCACGTTCTTCGAGGTCGACGGAAAGCGATACTCGTGCCCAGGCGACTTCGCCACGATCGACGCCGACGGGCGCATCACGCTGCTCGGACGTGGTTCGCAGTGCATCAACACCGGCGGCGAGAAGGTGTTCCCCGAGGAGGTCGAGGAGGCGATGAAGACCCATCCCGACGTGCTCGACGCTGTTGCCGTCGGCATCCCCGACGAGAAGTTCGGCGAGGCGGTGACCGGCATGGTCGAGGCTCGTCCAGGGCACACGATCGATGCCGCTGCGGTGATCGCCCACGTCAAGCAGACCCTCGCCGCGTACAAGGCGCCCAAGCACATCGTGGTCGTCGACACCATTGGGCGCGCAGCCAACGGCAAGGTCGACTACAAGCGATTGCGCAATGACGCCACCGAGTCGCTCGGCGTGAGCTGAACAGCCACGCTGCGATGCCTGGACTTCACATCTGCGCTCAGCGCAGCGCCGCCCGACGAGCAGCGACCTCCAGGACGTGATCGCCGGGCTCGGTCCGGCCCGAATCCCGACATCCCGGGTACGGTCGGCACCATGAGCGACCATGTGATCCGCATCAGCTACTGCGTCCCTTGAGATTATTCGGCCCGCGCCGTGAGCGCGGCAAACGACCTGCTGTCGGACTATCAGCACGTGATCGAATCCTTGACGCTGGTCACGGGAGCCAAGGGCATCTTCGACGTCGAGGTCGACGGCGAACTGCTGTACTCGAAGCGCGACACCGGTCGCCACGCCGAGCCCGGCGAAGTCCTGGCGCTCTTCCGCGACCAGTACGCCGGTGACGTGATGCCTTACGGCGAATGAGGATTTAATCCGCGACGGCTCAGGACATGCTGACGAGGTCGAGCCAGTCCTCGGAGAAGTAGTCGACGTCGCCGTCGGGCATCAGCAGCACCTTGGTGGGTGCGAGTTCTCGCACGAACTCCTCGTCGTGGCTCACGAGGATGATCGCGCCCGGCCAGTCGACGAGCGCGTCGGCGACCGCATGACGCGACGGCGGATCGAGGTTGTTGGTGGGCTCGTCGAGCAGCAGCAGGTTGTTGCGGCCGACCATCAGCATCGCCAGGGCGAGCTTGGTCTTCTCGCCGCCCGACAGGGTGCCCGACTCCTGGAACACCTTCTCGCCCGACAGACCGAACATGCCGAGGAGTCCGCGCAACTGCGTCTCGCCGAGGTTGATGCCCTCGGGCACGGCGTCGCGGATGTTGGTGAGCAACGACTGGTCGGTGCGCAGGTTGTCGTGCTCCTGTGCGTAGTAGCCGGCGTGCACCTGATAGCCGAATTCGAAGTCGCCCAGATCGGCGGTGGTCTCGCCGGCGATGATTCGCAGCAAGCTGGTCTTGCCGGCGCCGTTCAACCCGAGCACGAGCAGACGCTCGCCTCGGCCGAGGTCGAAGTCGATGTCCTCGAAGATCGTCGGTCCGCCGTACGCCTTGCACAGTCCTGATGCCCGGATCACCGTCTCGCCGCACTTCGGAGGATCCGGGAACCGCACCGTCATCGTCTTGCCCGACTGCGGACCGCGCACGCGTACGGATTCGAGGCGGGCGATGCGCTTCTCGACGCTGTGCGCCATCGCCGCCTTCGTCGCTTTGGCACCGAAGCGGTCGACGACGGTCTGCAACCGGTCGATCTCCTTCGCCTGCAGCACCGCCTTCTTCGCGAGGCGGGTCTCGTCCTCGGCTCGCGCCCGCTGGTACTGGCTGTAGGTGCCTCGGTACTCGACGACTTCACCGACATCGGTCTCCGTCGCACGGTCGAGGTGCAGGACGCGCGTGATCGACTCGTCGAGCAGTTCGAGGTCGTGGCTGATCACCAGCAGCGCCCCCTTGTACTGGCGCAGGAAGCCGAGCAGCCATGCCTTTGCGTCGACATCGAGGTGGTTGGTCGGCTCGTCCAGGCACAGCACGTCGGAGCCGGCGAACAGGATGCGGGCCAACTCGACGCGACGGCGCTCACCACCCGACAGCGTGCTGATCGGCTGGTCGAGGCGGGCGTCGGGAATACCGAGTCCTGCCGCCATCGCTCGCGCTTCGCTCTCGGCGGCGTACCCGCCCGTGGTGCGGAACGCCTCTTCGGCGTCGCTGTAGCGGGTGACGTTGCGCTCGTCTGGGGACTCCTCCATCGCGATGCGCAGCTTCTCGATACGGGTGATCTCGTCGTCGATACCGCGACCGGATAGCACATGGGTGACACAGCTGCGCCCGTCGAGTGCCGAGTCGATCTTCGGGTCCTGCGGCAGGTAGCCGAAGCCGCCCTTGCGCACGACCTGGCCGGATTTGGGCTCGTTGGCACCACCCAACACCTTGAACAAGCTGGTCTTTCCCGCACCGTTGCGCCCGACGATGCCCACCTTGTCGCGGGGCATGACGGTGAAGCTGGCGGAGTCGACGAGCAGTCGTCCCCCCACTTCCACCGAGATCGCCTGGGCCTGGAGCACCCGTCCAGGCTACGGGGAGATCAAGAGGTGGGATCGACGAGTGCCGACGGCGCCGTCGTGGTCGGCGCCGTGGTCTGCGGTGCAGTGCTGGCTGGTGCCGTCGTCGCCGGCGCC
>JBGTIA010000632.1:0-1838 GCA_041745835.1 Ilumatobacteraceae bacterium
AGCCGACACCCAGTGCATGGTCGACTTCACCTTGCGACCGTCGGGGGCGTTGCCGCCACGTGTCTCGGGATCGTGGGTCACCTGGACCTCGACCACGTTGCCGTCGGCGTCGACGTCGAAACCCGTTGCGGTCACGAAGTAGGCGCCGCGCAAGCGGACCTCCTTGCCGGGCGAGAGCCGGAAGTACTTCGGAGCCGGTTCGGCCATGAAGTCCTCCCGCTCGATGTAGAGCACGCCGCTGAACGGCACCATCCGAGTGCCGTCGTCGGCGTTCTCCGGGTTGTTGCTGAGTTCGACGAACTCGACCACCGGCGCGCCGGCATCGTCGACCGGCCAGTTCGTGATCACGACACGCAGCGGCCGCAGCACGGCCATGCGCCGCTGGGCCACCCGGTTCAACTCGGTACGCACGAACGACTCGAGCAGTTCGATCTGGTGGCGGCTGTTGGTGCGTGACACACCGATGAAGTCGCAGAACTCCCGGATCGCCGACGCCGGATAGCCGCGGCGGCGCAGGCCGCGCAGCGTCGGCATGCGCGGATCGTCCCAACCGTCGACCGTGCCGTCGTCGACGAGCTTGGCGAGCTTGCGCTTCGACGTGACGGTGTGGGTGAGCTCCAGCCGAGCGAACTCGGTCTGGCGCGGCTGGTCGAACGGTAGCGACAGCTGGTCGAGATACCAGTCGTAGAGCGCACGGTGGCTGTCGAACTCGAGCGTGCACAACGAGTGGGTGACGCCCTCGATCGCGTCGCTCTGCCCGTGCGCCCAGTCGTAGGTGGGATAGATGTTCCACAGCGCACCCGTGCGGTGATGGTGGACGCCGCGGATGCGGTACATCACCGGGTCGCGCAGCTGCATGTTCTCGTGCTGCATGTCGATCTTGGCCCGCAGCACGTGCGACCCCTCGGCGAACTCGCCGGCACGCATGCGGCGGAACAGCTCGAGGTTCTCCTCGACGGGACGGTCACGGCACGGGCTCTCGACGCCGGGCTTGCCGTACCCGCCGCGCTGCGCAGAGATGGTTTCGGCATCCTGGTCGTCGACGTAGGCGAGACCATCGGTGACGAGCAGTTCAGCCCACGCGTACAGCTGCTCGAAGTAGTCGCTCGCGTACAGCGCATCGCCATCGATCGGGAATCCGAGCCACGCAAGATCGGCGATGATTCCGTCGACGAAGCTCGTGTCCTCGGTGTCGGGGTTGGTGTCGTCGAAGCGGAGGTTGCAGATCCCGCCGAACTCCTCGGCGATCCCGAAGTCCACGGTGATCGCCTTGGCATGGCCGATGTGCAGGTATCCGTTCGGCTCGGGCGGGAACCGTGTCTGGACCCGTCCGCCGAACGTGCCCTGCTCGTTGTCGGCGCGCACCAGGTCGCGCACGAAGTTGGAGGCGGCAGGGAGTCCGTCGGTCGCAGGCATGACGACGACCAGTATGGACGACGACGCCTGGATCGCGGCAGGAGTTCGGCGCCGGTGTAGAACTGGTCGGTGACACCACTCGACATCGTGCAGTTGACCTCGCCCATCCTCAACGAGGCGGGCAATCGCTTCTACTTCCACCCCGACACGCTGGCGACGGGCAAGGAACTCGGCCTCGACGGCTTCCGGTTCTACTTCCTCGGCCGGGGCGGCGTGCTCGGCGACGTCGAGCCCGCCGTGATCGTCGCGGCCTTCGGCTACTTCAGCCCTGGCGTCGTCGAGGCCATCTGGAGTTCGGCCAAACAGATCATGGCGCCACGCGAGGCCGCCCGCGCCTACCTCGGCTGCGCCGACCGGCTCGGTCTCGAGCGCCTCGACGGGCTCGACGGGCTCGACGGGTTCAACGACGCGGCCGAGACGAT
>JBGTIA010000633.1:0-2379 GCA_041745835.1 Ilumatobacteraceae bacterium
CCGTCCTTGCGGGCACGCAGGTAGTCCCACATGTAGTCGGTGAGGACGCCGCCCTCGATCAGCACGTTGCGTTGGGTGACGTGGCCCTCGTCGTCGAAACCGAGCGTGCCCCACTCCCCCGGCATCGTGCCGTCGTCGACGAGCGTCACGAGCGGCGACGCCACCTGCTGGCCGACCTTGCCGGCGTACACGCTCGCGCCCTTCTGGATGTGATCGGCCTCGAGGCCGTGCCCGCACGCTTCGTGGAACAGCACCCCGCCGGTGCCGTGCTTGATCACGACCGGCATCGCCCCCGACGGTGCCGGCCGGGCACGGAGTTTGGTGACCGCCTGCCGGGCTGCCTCGCGTGCCAACTCCTCGACGTCGACCTTGTCGAAGACCTCGAAGCCGATGGTGTGGCCCATCGACTGATAGCCGGTCTGCATGCCCGTGTCGCCGTCGGCCACGGCGCTGATGCGCAGCAGCGTACGGACGATCTCGTCGTCGGTGAGCACACCGTCGGTGTTGGCCACGAGCACCTGCTTGCGACTGTCGCCGTAGCCGGCGGACACCTGCACGATCTCCGGACCGAACGATCGGGCGGCCTCGTTCATCCGCTGCAGCAACTCCACCTTGGCCGCCTTGGCGACCGTGTCGGGGTCACGTTCGACGGTGTTCGGGCGGTGCGGCGTCGAGGGCGTGAGGGCGATGGTGCGGACACCACCGCCGCCCTGCTTCGCCGCTGCGGCGGCAGCTGATGCGGCTGCGACGAGACCCGATTCGGACAGGTCCGAGGTGTACGCGAACCCTGTGGTCTCGCCGGCGACGACACGGATGCCGGCGCCTCGATCGCGGCCGCTCGACACCTGCTCGACGCGTCCGTCGTCGAGGCCCGCCGATGCGGACCGTTTGTCCTCGGCGTACACCTCGGCGAACTCTGCGCCACCGCTGACGGCGCCGGCGAGTACTCGTTGCAGGACGTCTCGTTCGATCACCCGGCCGAGCCTACGTTCGAGACGCGGCGGGCACATCGCTGTGCCGACGCTGCGCCGTCAAACCGCGCCGGCGACGCAAGTCACGACGCTCCCGCCATCGCCTTGTTAGCGTTGTGAGGGTGAATCTCGAAACAGGCATGCGCGGCGACGCCAAGCTCATGGTCACCGAGGCCGATACGGCGTTGGCGTTGGGCTCCGGCATCGTCGAGGTCCTCGGCTCGCCGCGACTCGTCGCGCTGTGCGAGGAGGCGTGCTGCAACGCCATCAACAATGCCCTCGACGACGGCACGACGTCGGTTGGCATGCGGATCCAGTTCGATCATCTGCAGCCCACCCCGATCGGGGCCGAGGTCGTGGCCGAAGCCGTGCTCGAGAAGATCGACGGACGCCGCCTGAAGTTCACCGTGTCGGCGTCGGATCCGGGCGGCCTGGTGGCGGCCGGCAAGATCACCCGTGTCGTGGTCGACCTCGACCGCTTCATGTCGAAGTGCTGCAACACCTGAACGCTCCCCCAGCAGCTCTCGTGGCGGTGCGCGCCACCACCCGCACCGATTCCGACGTTCGTGTCGGATTTCGGGTGGACCGGTCCACCCGAATCCTCACGCAAACGTGGTTGCTCGGGCGTGGTTACTCGGGCGAGGTCGGTCAGGCGAGGTTGCTCGAACGGGGATAGACGTCGCCGGGGTCGGTGAGGACGTTGACGAGGTACGGCACGCCGCTGGCGAACGCCCGGTCGAGTGCAGGCCCGATCTCCGAGGGTGAGCGCACGGTCTCGCCGCCGCCGCCCAGCGCCTTCACGACGTCGTCGTAGCGCATCTCCGGCTGCAGGTCGCACGCCATGTCCCAGCCGTAGATCGCTTGCATCGGGTGCTTCTCGAGCCCCCACATCCCGTTGTTGCCCACGATCATCACCACCGGCAGACCGTGACGCACGAGCGAATCGACGTCCATCAGGCTGAACCCCGCCGCGCCGTCGCCGAGCAGCAGCACCACTTGCGACGACGGCCGCACCACTCGAGCTGCGATCGAATACCCGAGCCCGTTGCCGAGGCACCCGTACGGACCGGTGTCGAGCCATCCGCCCGGTTCGTACACCTCGATGAACTTTCCGGCGTACGACGCGAAGTCCCCGCCGTCGCAGATCACGACGGCGTCGCGCTCGAGACGCTTGCGGAGTTCGCCGTAGATCCGGCTCGGCTTGATCGGGTCGGCGTCGGCTTCCATCAGCGCCACCTCGACGGCTGCCGCCGTGGACTCGGCGTCGCGCAGCTCGGAGATCCATGACGCGTGGTCGACCCGGTCGCCGGCGTACTCGGCGAGACCACTCAACGTCAGCCGGAGGTCGCCGGCCACGGTCAGCACCTCGACGTGACCCGCCCGCTGCGACTCGGCGTCGACCGCATGC
>JBGTIA010000634.1:0-3196 GCA_041745835.1 Ilumatobacteraceae bacterium
GACGTCACGTCCTCCTCCAGATCGGGTGATCCCTCATTGACCCCAAGCTCGCGATCATCTGAATGGTGATGTCTCGTCGTCGACAGCGTGCAGAGCGCGGCGACGATGGTCGGCGAGCGCGGGTTCCCCACCGTTCGGCAACGTTGATCGTCCATGAAGTGAGCGACCTCCTCAAACCGTGGAACGAACACACCGAAGCAGCCAGTGCTGCGAGTGAGCGCTTCGCGTGCCCGCTGTCGGTTCCGAAGGGAGCGCGGCGGCCCCGACGACTGTGCTGCCTGCGCTGCGGGTAGGTCGCAGTAGCCCGGGACCTACCCCACCACCACGCTCCAACCCTCAAACGCGGAGCGCCGAGATCATGCGTGCCGATGTGTGCGACCTTCAGTGATCTCCGCCTGAGGTCATCGCTCCCAGAGTTCGGTGGTGGGATGGAACTGGCTCCAGGCGAACCAGAACGATTCGTGTGACGGGATCGACGCGCCGGTCGATGCGTCGATTGCCCGGAGTCCGCCACCGTCGTCGATCAGTTCCACTCCGGCGCTGGTCACGGTCTCGCCCGCAGCCAAGGCTGCGCGGGCTGATTCGGCTGGGAAGGCGACAGGGTGCTTGTCGGTGGTGATCACACCGACAACCAGTTCCTGGACACCGAGGCGATCGTCGGCGGGACCGGTCGGGAAGATCGGACCGTCGTCGTCGCGGCCCTGCAGCGGGTCGAGCTCGTAGCTGCGGCCGACACCACCGTCCTCGGCGATGATCGTGGTGTCGGGATGGGCGAGCTTCCACTCGCGCCACGTCGTGCGGACGACGGTCGTCTCCTCGAGGACGAGGCCCTGGTCCTGGAGCGGACCCGACACGGCCGCCCCGGTGAACGTGTCGAACACCGACTGCGTGCGCAGGTCGTACATCACCTTGTTCGAACGCGACAGCAGTCCGGAGGTGCGCAGGACCGGCACGTCGTCGGCGCCCCCTTTTTCGGCCTGATCGGTCCGGTAGGCCTGGGCGGAACCGCACAGCGTGCAGTACGGGATCCCCAAGCGGCGGCCACCAAGGGTGAGGTTGAACATCTCGTGGATCTCCGCGATGTTCTTCGGAATCGCGAGCGGCTCGTCGCCTTCGACGATACCGAAGACGATCGCATCGTCGGGATACCAGTCGCCGCCATCAGCGTCGGTGACCTCCGGGTCGTCGAGCGCCGGGATGCATCCGCGGGTGCAGCCGTCGGGGTCGCCGAGTTCGCGGTCGTCGATCAGTACCCCGCCCCAGCTGAGGTGGCGCCAATCGATGTCCGCACCGTCGTCAGCGAAGAACGGCTCCCACCGCCCCTCGACCAGGAGGAACAGGTCGGCTTTGTCGGTGCGGTAGTCGGGATAGCCGGGCGTGTCCCAGGCGATCAGGTGGTTGGCGGCGCTGAGCCAGACGCTGCGCTCGCTGTCGGGGTCATCGGCGATCGAGACACCGGTCAGCGTCTCGAACGCTTCGACGAGTTCATTGCCGTTCTCGCCTGCGCCGAAGAACCGCATGAGGTCGGCCACGTACCAGGCGTGGCGGACATCGCCGTGCTCGACGACGTCATCGAGCGCTGCGTCGTCGATCTCGCCGACGCGGAGCTGGGTGTCGAGGCGTTCCATCGCGTCACGGACGTCGGGAGCGTCGGCGACATCGGCAGCCTGAGCGGTCGGCGCAGGAGGGTAGCGGAAGACCGGGGGGCGTTCGGCGTCGGTGGCGCTGCTGAACGACTGGCCGGGACGGGATTCATCGGCACTCGTGGCGCAGGCCGACGCTGCCAACACGCCGACGACGAGTAGCGACAGCGTTCGGAGCACCGACCGGCTCGGTGGGAGCATGTGACGAGCGTACGAAGCCACCGATTTCGAGTTTCGAAAAGCCGGGGGAACATGTTCGAAACGCTCCGACACCACGAGCGACGGGGAAGATCCGGACACTCTCGCCTGGCAGTGATTCAACCGCCTCGTCCGACGTGCCCCGGTTCGCGCGCAGGCGGCCGGCGAACCCGTGCAGTCGTTTCGGATCTCGTAATGGAGATTCGGGACTGGATCGCCGGGGAGCGAGGTTTCCTTGCCCATGATCACCGAGACCCCGACATCTTTGACGGATCACGACAGCGGCTCACCGAACGCCTCTCACGCACGAACGCTGATCGGCCGCATCACCCGCCTCGAGATGATGACGGCAGCGTTGATCGCTGCGGTCATGCTCGTCCTGGTCGTTGTCGAGCCGAACATCCTCGAAGCACCATTCGAGAACGAGCGGACATTGCTGTTCACCTTCGGCGGGACCGCCCTCGCTGCGGTTGCGTTCGTCGCGATGGTGTGGCTCCGCGTTCCTGGGGTCATCAGGGTGATCGTTCTGGTCGTGCCGTTCGTGTTCGTGAACTGGTGGTTGATCTCGCCGTACTTCATCGACGACGTTGTCGAGGAGAGCTTCTCGACGTCGATCTCCGAGCAGGTCGCCACCGTCGCCACTCCCGATGCGACCGTTGCGCCCACGACACCGGAGGTCACCGCGGACGATGCCGCCATCGCACCGACAGAGTCGGCCGTGCCGGACGAGTCCGTGCAGGAGACCTCACCCGCAGCCACGGTGCCGGCCGAGGTCGAACCGCCGCCGAGCGGACCGGTGCTGTTGGGAGCGGGTCAGTTCGTCGGCTTGGCCGGCCATTCCGGAGTCGGCGATGCCGGCATCTTCCAGAGCCCCGACGGGTCACTGGTGCTGCGTTTCGAGAACTTCGACATCGAGAACGGCCCCGACCTGGAGGTGTATCTCGTGCCCGGCGCCGACCAGATCTCAGTGCCCGACGGCTCGATTCATCTCGGTGCGCTCAAGGGCAACATCGGCGACCAGAACTACGAACTGCCGGCGGGCACCGAACTCGCCCCTGGCGCGTACACGGCGCTCGTGTGGTGCGAGGCGTTCAGTGTCGAGTTCGTCGGCGCCACCATCGTCGTCTGACCGCGCAGTCGTGTCGGCCCGTGACTCGCCGCCTTGGACCTGCTGCCACGACGATCAGCGGGAGTTCCCGGTCCGGCAACCGTGTGCCGATGGAACGAGTCGACGTCCGACCGCTGCGACGGACCAACGGCGCCATCATCTTGATGACCTACCGCGGGGATTGGTGACCGTACTGCTGCGGTCAGCTCGTGAAGCTGGCATCACAGTACGAGCGAATGCATACCGC
>JBGTIA010000635.1:0-2081 GCA_041745835.1 Ilumatobacteraceae bacterium
CTGCGCAGCTTCGTCGCCGGCGGACGACCGCTGATCGGCATCTGCAACGGCTTCCAGGTGCTCACCGCCGCCGGACTGCTCCCCGGTGCGCTCGGCCACAACGCGCAGGGCCGCTTCGATTGTCGCTGGGTCGTGCTCGACCCGGTTCCCGACAGCGTGTCGGTCTGGACGTCCGGGGTCCGCGAGCCGATCCACTGCCCGATCGCACACGGGGAGGGGCGCTATGTGCACCCCGATCCCGATGGCCTCGCCGCCGCCGGGCAGGTCGCACTGAGGTACCGCAGCACGAACCCGAACGGCTCGGTCGCGGACATCGCTGGAGTGTCCGACCCCTCCGGCGTGGTGCTGGGCCTCATGCCGCACCCCGAGAACCACATCGTGCGCCGCCAGCACCCCAGACACACCCGTGGCGGCGGCGGCGACGCCCACCTCGGGCTGCGACTGTTCGACAACGGCATCCGGCACGCAAAGGGGCTCTGAAGCGCTGTGCCGACCGCCCTGCCGACCGCCCTGCCGGACCCGCTCCCCGAGCCGCTGCTGGACATCGAGCTGCCACTCACCGATCAGCGCGTCGGCAAGGTCCGAGTGTCGTACGCGCTTCCCGATCAGCGGCGGCTGTTCGTCACCACCGACCGCCTGTCGGCATTCGATCGGATCATCGCCGGCGTGCCGTACAAGGGCCAGGTGTTGAACCAACTGTCCTGGTGGTGGTTCGAACACACACGCGACATCGTCGCCAACCACGCCCTCTCCACCCCAGACCCGAACGTGCTGATCGCCACGGCCGCCACGCCGCTCACCGTCGAGGTGATCGTGCGCGGCTACATCACCGGTGTCACCGACACCGCGCTGTGGACCCGCTACGCCGCCGGCGAGCGCACGATCTACGGGCACCGCTTCCCCGACGGACTCCGCAAGAACACGCCGCTCGCCGAACCGATCGTGACCCCCACGACGAAGGGCGCCGACGGCGCACACGACGAGCCGCTCTCGTCAGCGGCCGTGGTCGCCGACGGACACGTCCCGGCCGAACTCTGGAGCCGGGTCGAAAATGCGGCGATCGAACTGTTCGAGCGAGGGTCGGAACGTGGTCGCCACGCCGGGCTGATCCTCGCCGACACCAAGTTCGAGTTCGGTGTCGACGGCGACGGCGAACTCCTCCTGATCGACGAGGCGCTCACCCCGGATTCGTCTCGCTGGTGGGTCGAAGCGAGCTACGACGAACGTCTCGCCGCCGCGGAGGAACCCGAGAGCCTCGACAAGGAAGTGGTGCGACGGGCGCTCGCCGCAGCGGGATACACCGGCGACGGCCCGGTTCCCGAACTGCCCGCCGACGTGTGGAGCACCACGTCGCGGCGGTACATCGACGCCTTCGAACGACTGACCGGCGTCACCTTCGTGCCGGGCGCGTACCCTGCAAGCCAACGGATCAACGCCGCACTGGCGGGACTGGACATCGACTGACATGGGCACTCCGATCGCTTGCACCCCGATCCACGAGACGATCGGCGACGACGCCCCCAGGGACGAGTGCGGGGTGCTCGGCGTCTCGACGCCGCACGGTGAAGGCGTGGCGCAACTCGCGTTCTTCGGTCTGTTCGCGCTCCAGCACCGTGGGCAGGAGGCGGCGGGCATCGCAGTCAGCGACGGCAAACGGGCCCGAGTCCACAAGGAGGCCGGCCTGGTCGCCAACGTGTTCACTCCCGAGGCGCTCGCCCCGCTCACCGGCTACCACGCCATCGGCCACACCCGGTACTCGACGACCGGCTCCAACGCTGAGCGCAACATCCAACCGTTCCTGGTCGAGACCATGCACGGGCCGCTCGCACTCGCCCACAACGGCAACGTCGTCAACGCGCCGGCGCTGCGCGAAGAACTGCTGCACCGTGGTTTCGGACTCACGGCCACCAGCGACTCCGAGGTGATGACGCTGATGCTCGCCGCAGCGGGCGGTCAGACGTGGCAGGAGCGCATCGAGCGGACACTGCCGGCGTGGAAGGGGGCCTTCTCGCTCGTGCTGCTCGCTGCGGACCACGTGATCGCCGTCCGCGACCCGTGGGGGTTCCGGCCGCTGTCGGTCG
>JBGTIA010000636.1:0-10105 GCA_041745835.1 Ilumatobacteraceae bacterium
CGACATGTTGATCTCAGCGTCAGAACTCACGGCCAGCCCGGGCAAGAGCGGCCATCTCCGGCCGTTGGTGGCGCAGATGCGCGATGTGCTCTCGAAGGAGTCGGGCAAGGACTGGTACGCCTGGTCCGTCGTCACGGGCCGCCCCTACGGATCGTTCATGCTCAGCACGCGGGCCGACGATTACGCCGACATGATCGCCTCTCAGATGAAGTTGGCGGTCTCCACCGACTGGGCTGCACTCGCGGCGAAAGCCGAAGGCGTGCTGTCCCAACCAGCTCCGACCATCCTGTCGGAGGTCATCGCTACCACGGGCGAGCCATCGGCGCCGAAACAGTTCACGCTCGTGACGAGGGCGGTCATCGACCGCTCGGCCATGATGGATGCCATCACGTGGTCGACACAGGTCGCTGAGCACGTCACCAAGGTGACCGGCGTCAGCGCCACCGTCGCCACATCGGCGGCTGGCAGGATGTTCGAGGTGACGTGGCTCACGAGTGTCGACACGCCCGAGGAGTTGGACAAGGTGAACGCAATCAACACCGACGCCGGTTACCTCGAGATGCTCGCCGCCGCCGGGACCAACAAGTTGTTCGAGCAGGGAGCGAGCGAACGCTTCCTGCTCGCCAAGATGCCCTGAGCACCGGGCCCGAGGCTCAGGTCGATTGTTGTCGACCAACGAGCGCGGTGATCACCTCGGTCGCGTTGGGGTGATCGCCGCTCTCACCCTGCTCAGCAGGGACGACCGCCGGAATGACGTGGAACTGATACCTGAGGCGCCGACGCTCGGCTGCGGCCGCCTTCCGGAGCGACGACGACGAGGTCTGTTGCCGCCGTTCGTCGACAGCGGCCAGCAGGTCGAGAGCATCGACAATGGCGATGGGCAGTTGGTTGGCGTGGGCCACCTCGAGGCCGAGGAGGGCTTGATCGTGCGCCTCGTCGAGTTCCTGCCGAGCCAGCGCCGCCTGTGCCTGGCCGATGTGGATCGACGCGGTCATCTGCGGAGCGCTGTCCATCTCGGCGACGATGGGTCTCGCGCGGTCCGTATGCGCCTGCGCTTCCCGAGTCCTACCGGTCGCGATGAGGGCAGCGTTGATCACGGGAAGCGCGTACACCTGCCAGACCGGCACCGTGACCTGATCGGAGAACTCTTCGGCCAGGTTGGCTGCTTCTTCGACCTCGCCATTGAGGAGCGCGGCGCAGCATCCGATGAACGGTGTCAGGAACGCCAACAGTGGGAACGACCCGAGGCTCGACCATTCGAGGGCCCGAGTCATGGTGTCGTGGTCGCCTGCGAGCAGGGCGGCGTGAGCGAGGGCAGCCGCGGAGGTGAGGGAGAACGCCGGATCGATCGGGACTGATCGCTTGCTGCGATCTAACGCAGACCCAAGATCACCACAGATTGTTTCCGCAATGACTGCGGCGGCGTAGCCGTTGCCGACCGAGTCGACACTGAACGTGCAGCCGTGGCGACGAGTCAGGCGCCGCAACTGATCGAGCAGTGGATCGCAGCGGTCGACTCGGCCGAGGAGGGCCTGCATGTAGGCGGCGAACCCGACGTAGACCGAGGCCTCGAGGTCGTCGCCACGGGCGAGCAGAACCTCCGCGTAAGCGTGGATGGCGGCTGGTTGCCCTTTGTAGGCCGGCACCATGGCCCGACCGCGTTCCAGCCATGCCGATGCGCGGCCCGAGCCGGAACCAACGTGGACGAGGATGTCGTCGACGACTGAGGCGGTCTCGTAGATCTGGCTGGTGGCAGTTGCGAGGAGCGCTGCCGCAGCTTCCGCCCATGATGCGGTGCGCTCGGCCGGATCGATGGCCTTGAGCCAGTTCCACGTCGCGACGAAATCGGCGTGCTGGCCGAGCGCGCTCCGTACCGGCGCCAACCCGCAACACATGGCGAACACCGCCTCGCGATCATCGTGGCTTCTCGCCCATGACGAGGCAGCGACGACGTCAGGCATGCGACGAACGAAGGGTTGGTGTTCGATGCCAAGCCGCCCTTCACCGACCGCGCCACACCATTGCGCAAAGTACTGAGCGTGCGCTTTCTCGGCTCGATCGAGATCGCCGGTTGCACGACCCAACTCGTTGCAGAACTGGCGAACGGTATGGAGCATTCGGTACTGGCCGCTGTTGTCGTCGAGTTGTAGCAGTCCGACATCCGTCAATCTGCCGAGGCAATCGCCAGCGGTCGCACGATCCTCCGCCGACCCGTCGTCGATGGCGGCAGTCACTGCCGATGCGGCCTCGGTGTCGAAGGGCGAGCGAAACACGGAGAGACACACGAGCACGCGCTGCTCGAAACCAGTGATGAGACCGAAGCTCCACTCGATCGACGCTCTCAGGGTTGCGTGCCGAGTTGGCTTGGCCCGGTCGTCAACCTTCCAACGCGTGATCTCGGCGATACCTGCGGCGACTGTCGGCAGCGGAATACTGCGCAGCCGGGCCGCTGCCAACTCGAGCGCCAACGGCATACCGTCGAGTTCTTTGCAGATCGCGGCGATGTACCCGACGGCCTGCCGGTCGACGACCATCCCTGGGCGAGCCTCCCGGGCGCGGACGAGAAACAAGTGGAGGGCGTCATGGCGATCGAGGGTGTCCAGTGTGACCTTGCTGACATCGTCTGGCATGGTCAACTCCGGAACCCGCCAGACGACCTCGCCTGCGAGTCCGAGAGGCTGCCGGCTGGTGACCAACGCTCTCGTCTCGGGGCACCTCGTCAACAGTGCCGCGAGCACAGCGGCGGTGGCATCGAGCACATGCTCGGCATTGTCGAGCACGAGGAGCGAACGCTTGCCCCGGAGGCGACGCTCGAGGTCGCCGATCACGTCGTGTCGCGGCACCACCCCGATCTCGGTGGCGATCTGCTCGGCAACGTTCGCTCCTGGAGCCAGCACCCCGAGATCCACCCACCAGGCGTCGGTTTCGTCGCGTTCGGGTGCCGTCGACGCGAGTCGCATCGCCAATCGCGACTTTCCGCACCCGCCCGAGCCGGTGAGGGTCACGATTCGACTGCTCTGCAGGAGCGCTCCGAGCTCAGCCATCTCCTGGGTCCGTCCAACGAAGGAGCTCAGCGGCATCGGCACAGCCGGCCGTTTCGTGGCCGCCCCGCTGATCGGCATGCCCCGCCGCCGGGTCCACGCCGGATGTCCCGACCGACGGAGCAGCTCGAGATCGGCTCCCGACGCGATGGCCCGATCGAGCTCCACCAGCGGAGCTGAGGGAGTGGTACCGATCTCACCCTGCAACACGAGGCGATAGCTCTGGAACTGGCGCAACGCATCTGTGCGGCGCCCGGACTGGTCGAGCGCCCTCATCAGGAGGGCCCGCGGCAGGTCACCGTACGGCTGCTCGTCGATCAATGGAAGCAACGTGGCAATCGCAGCAGCGGACTGACCCTCCTCCAGGAGCAGCAGCACCAGCTCCTCCACCGCCGCCGAGTGCAACTCGCCGAGTCGTCGCGCTTCGATCTCCGCCCAGGGTTCATGGGCGAACTCGTCGTACGCCGGCCCGTCCCAGAGCGCCTCGGCCTGTTCAAGACACCATCGAGCTCGCTCCGCGTCGCTCACGAATGCCTCGTTGACGAGGCGCCCATACTCAACGGCGTCGACCGAGGCCTTCAATTCGTAGCCGGCCGAGTCCGAAACGAGGTTCTCTGCGCCGATCACCCGCCGAAGACGACTGATCGACGTGCGCAGAGCACCCGATGAGAGCCGGAGGTGTTCCTCGAGAATCACCGATCGCACAGGCGTCTGCGCACGCAGGCACAGCATCGCCAGCACCCGTCGCTGCGGTTGGCTCGCCAGCGTCAACTGTCGTCCGCCGGCATCGAACGCGCGTACCGCCCCCAGTACCTTGCATCGACTCATCGTGCCCCGCTTTGGCTCATCATCCCTCGAAAGCAGACGATAGATGCCGAGCAGGGTTGGCGCAGCGTAGGCGCACCGGTCGAGGACCCGCCGGCGTTCACGTGTCGAGCAGGCGCTCGGCGTCGCTCTCGATGCTGTGGAAGCCGTATTGGCGGGCGGTGACGAGCGCCGCCTGCAGCAGGACCTTCGCTCGCTCGGGCTCAGGCGTCGTTCGCGCGAGCAAGACCTCGGCCCATTCGCGCTGGGCCGCTGCGATGAGGAACGGAAACCTGAAGCCGGTAGTCAGCTCGATGGCATCGGCGAAGTGACTGTCGGCTTCCTCGTCGCGGCCGAGCAGCGCAGCGAGCATGCCTGCGCACGCAGAAGTCGAGAAGAACGCTGTTGCAGCCGACGTCTCGATTTGGTTTGCGCTGGGCTGGAGCAGCGCGAGGAGCGCGCCGGCGTGCGCGACGTCGCCGAGGCGGGCGCAGGAGTGGCTCATGAAGCAGAGGTAGCTCAGCCGAAGGACGTCCTCGTTCACCGCGAAGTCGGCGAGCGCTTCCCGCTCGAAGCCGGTACGGGCCTGCTCGAGGTCTCCTGCCGCGATCAGCATCGCGATCTTCCCTGCTCGGATCATGGCCACGCCTGGGTTCTCGGTCTGCGCCAGGTCGATGAGTTCGGCGAGTTCAGGGAACCTGCCCTGGTGGTAGCGGATCGTCGTCAGGAGCGCGCCGTAGAGCAGGAGTGTGTCGGGCTGACCGCTTTCGACGCCGAGCGAAAGGTGCGCTTCGGTCAGCTCGTCCGCCCGATCGAGATCGCCGTCGACGATCGCCCGCATCACTCGGCCGATTCCGCTCCGCCAGAGCAAAGTCGGCTGGCCGATGCGGGCCGATGTCGCCGTACAGATGTCGATGGCGCAGTCGAACGCCTGTCGGTGGCCGGCGCCGAGCGATTCCGTCACGAGCGTCGCCGATGCTGAGACGAGCGCGACGCTGTCGTCGAGCCGCTGTGCGAGCGTCACCGCTTCATCGCAGGGAGCTTGACCGACAGCATGCAGCGACGTCGTCATACCGAGCAGCGTGGCGAGCAGAGTGTGGGCATCGTCGAGCCGACGCGCGAGCTCGACGGCCTCGGCGGCGACGCGGGTTCGTCGTCGAGAGTCGCCGTCGTACGTGAGTTCGGCCGCAAGGATGGCCAGCAGACGAGCTCGCTGGGCGCTGTCGTCAGACCCGACGGCATCGAGTGCTGTCTCGATCTGTGTCAGGCGCTCGGTGTCGACCCCTCCCGTGACGCTGGCAAAGCCACGGTGGTTCGCGAAGACCGCCTCGACGAAGGAGCGCGTGTCGCCGATCGACCGTGCCCGGTCCGCAGCCTCCAGCAACGTCTCCCGGTGAGCAGGGTTCCCGGTCTGGCGCTGCGCGGTTCCGAGGCCGATCAGTAGAGCGACATGGACACCATCATCGCTGCCCTGACGGTCATGCAGCTCCAGTGCCTGGGTGTACCAACGCAGTGCCTCGTCGGGAGCGAGTTGCACAAGGGCTCGGTCGCCGGCTCGACGCGCATAGTCGATCGCCTTCGACAGGTCCTGCGGTACGACCGCCGACGACCAATGGTAGGCGAGTTCGCCGATCCGTTCGCCCGGGTCGGCACCACATCGCTCTTCGAGAGCGATCGCGATGCGCCGATGCACGCGACCAAGGCGACTTGGGGACAGCTCATCACACAGCGCGTGCTCCACCAAGGCATGAGCGAAACTGTAGCGATCCCGCCCGACGTCTCGCAGCACCGATGCCCCGACGGCAGCATCGATCGCCTCAAGCACCTGGTCTTCGTCGGCATCCGCAACGTCGACGAGGAGCGACACGTCGAACTCTCGACCGATGACGGCAGCCATCATGAGAATACGATGTGCCTCGGCACCCAACCGCAGGACTCGTTCCGAGACCACGTGGCGGATGCTCACCGGCAGACCGTGCGACGCAAGATCGGCAGTCGCGGTCCAGCGTCCACCCTGGTGAGCGATGGCCCCCGTCTCCACAAGGTGCCGCAAGATCTCGATGGTGAAGAACGCGTTTCCATTCGTCTCGGCGGAGATGGCGTCCCGCAGCGCAAGTCCGTCGGCGTCCAGTTTGTGGCCGGCGCTGGCCTCCATCAGGTCCAACAGCTCAAGGTCGTCCAAACCGGGCAGATCGACGAACTCGACGCCGTCGATGCGATGCAGCAATGCAAACGCCTCGGCGAGAGGATGGCTCGCGCTGATGTCGGTCGGTCGGTAGTTGGCGATCACCATCAGCCGCGTCCCTACCGGAGCGCTTGCGATGTGGCGCAGCAGCTGCACAGTTGGCTTGTCGGCCCAGTGCAGATCGTCGAGCACCAGGAGAATGGGCCGAAACGCCGCAGCGCGCTGCAAGAGATCCGTGATCGCGCCGAACAGCGCATACCGCTCGGCCACGGCGTCCGACGCGACCGGGATCGTCACATTGGCACGCGCGGTGAGCCCGGTCACCAGACGCGCCAGCTCGCCGCCGCGTGCGCCGACATGCGCCGCGATCAGATCATCTGGCGCATCCGCCACGAGCGCGGACAGTGCCTCGATCCATGGCTGGTAGGGCACGCCCAAATCTTCGTCGCAGCGTCCGTAGAGGACCACGCCGCCGCGCTTGTAGGCGGTCTCGGCGAACCTCGACACGAGCGTCGTCTTACCGATTCCGGCCTCACCACCCACCAGCCACAGACGCTGCTCACCCGCCGCTGCGGCCTTCCACGCATCGATCCACCGTTCGCACTGTGCGGACCGCCCAGCAAAGATCGCTCCCGGCGACGCGATCAACCGCTCGGGCAACCCAACTCGCAGATCACCTTCGACATACAGAGATGCCGCCCCATACGACAGCTCCGCCGTACCGAGCAACGGCTGCCAGACAACTGCGAACACGTCGACAGCGTCGGGAAGGCCCTTGAGCTCCCGACTGCCCAAATCCTGCACGGGGACACTCTCGCGGGTGTCGAGGCGTGCCAAGGACTGCGCGCTCGTGAGAATCTGGCCACCAGAAGCAGTCGCGCATAGCCGCGCGGCCTCGACCACGGGTGGGCCGAAGAAGTCTCCCGCCTCCTCGAAGGCGTCGCCGGCGGCGACTCCCACCCGAAGGTCGAACCGCTCTCCGCTCGGGGCGTCACGATTGCGGGCGTCGAAGACCTGCTGCAACGACGTCGCTGCGCCGATCGCTGCGGAGACGCTCGAGAACACGACCATCATCCCGTCACCAAGATTCTTGACCTCGCGCCCGAGATGCGGGCGGATGGCGGCTCGGAACAGACGGAAGTGCTCGACCCGCAACTGCTCCGCCCGTTCGGGACCGACACGAGACGCCGTCACGGTCGATCCGACCAGATCGGTGAACAGGATCGTGATGTTCCGCGCCACGTCTGCTGACTGTAGGTAACGACCTGTTACAGCAGCGCGTCACCACGAACCCTGGTCACGCATCGTTCCACCCAACCCACGCGCTCGCCAAGCGACTGACAAAGCACCGTGTCGGGCCTGCCTACCCCCGACATCTTCCTTGTAGGTCTCATTCCAGCCGTTTGTTGACGTTCGCAGTTGTGCGCCAAAGTGCGTTGACCAGGCCTTTTACCGATTCGGCGGTCCGCCACTGTCCACGGATGTACGCTTGCGTGACTCACCGCGTAGCTCACCGCGCGAACTGGAGGGGATAAGTTCTCAGCGAGGAAACGGCGAAGGTTCGGTCTATCGGGTTCAGAAACCGCGCAAGTCGGGAGAGCCGGCCGAGCGGTGGGTCGCCCAGGTGCGAATCGATGGTCGACAACGGCGCACGTTCTCTGCCACCGAGGCCGAAGCGAAGCGTGCCCTTCGTCAGTTGCTCAAGTCGGTCGACGACTGGCGCCCGGCCGCCGACGGAAATCTCCTGCTCAGTTCGCTCCTCGATCAATGGGAGGCCAAGGTCCTCCCGAACAAGAACATCAAGGGTTCGACGATGGGCCGCCACAAGTGGGCACTGAACATCCTGCGGGCGGACCTCGGAAGCACGAAGGTGCGGACGCTGAGTCCCGAGCGCGTCGAAAAGGCACTCACCGATCGGGCGCAGGCCGGGTACTCGCGATCCTCACTCACGAACCTGAGAGGCACGCTCTCCCAGGTTCTCAAGTGGGGTGTTCGCCGAGACCTCGTCGCCCGCAACGTTGCGTCCGTCGTCGAGTTGCCGGCCGAGGCCCGAGCACCGAAAGAGGGCCGGTCGATGTCACGCGGCCAAGCACGTGAGTTCATCGCCGCAGCCGTGAACAGCCCGCTCGAAGCGATGTGGCTCGCCATGATCTATCTCGGACTGCGACCTGGCGAGGCGGCTGGTCTGTCCTGGCCGGACATCGACTTCGACCGCAAGACCATTCACATCTGGCGAGCCATCTCGCGCGACGAGCACGGGGCGATCATCCTCTCGGAGCCGAAGACAGCGCAGTCCGTCCGTTCGCTCGACGCGCCGGAAGTAGTCCTCGAAGCGTTCCGTCGCCACAGGATCGAACAGAAACGCCGCCAGCTCGAAGTCGGCGAGATCTGGTCGAATCCCGAGGCGCTGGTGTTCACCTCCCCTACCGGGCACCCAATCGACCCGATGGTCTGTCGGAAGGACTTCACGAAGCTGGTCTCGAGCAAGGGTCTCAGCGATTGGACGCCGAACGAACTGCGGCACTCGGCGGCATCATTGATGTCCGACGCCGGAATGCCGATCGAGCAGGTCGCAGACCAGCTCGGACACAAGGACCTTCGGATGCTGCAGAAGCATTACCGTCACCGAATCCGCCCCACCGTGTCCGGCGGCACGGTTCTCGACACAGCCCTCCGCAGCTGAAGGCGGCTTGCGGCTCGACCGGTTTGTTGGATGACCTGGGCCGAGCTGATGAATGCCGTCGCGTCATCCCCGCAGAGGCAGCCGTCGAATTCGAAGGCGACCCCGGGCGAACACCGCAATCGCACCAGCCTCCAAGTCGTCACTCATCGCGTCGAGGTTCGCAACGACGAGACGTGCCTGGTGGTCGACGTCGACCGGGTCCGATGACCGAATCAAGATGAACGACGGCTTGCTCAACTCCCGGTACGCCAGCAGCGTCCCGAAGTCCGTGTCGTGCGAGATGACGATCCGGTCGGTGCTGATCGCGTAGTCGATGATCTCATCATCCGATGCGGCGCGCAGGCCGATGTCTCGAACGTGGACTGCGTCGTGACCGGCATCGCGCAGGAGCCCCGCCAGACGCGGTGAGAGGTTGGCGTCGACGACGTAGTTCACGCGAGTCGCGTCAGCGGCAACTCGCGTTCCTGTACGGCCGCCGCTGCGTACTCCAGTGCAGCGGGAATGTCAGCTGGCTCGAGATCCGGGAAGTCGAGGAGAATCTGCTCGGAGGGCACGCCCGCCGCGAGTTGGCCGAGAACAGTCGCCACTGGGATGCGAAGCCCCCGAATACACGGGGCCCCTCGCATCTTGGACGGATCGACCGTGATCCGTTCGAACTCGGATTCCATGCCGACACGGTACTCGCCCCACTCGTACAGCCAGCACGTCACCGCGATGCGACCGAGTCCGACAGACCCGATCTACCGACGGGATTATCGGGTGCTCGACTTGGGTAGATATGTCGGTGATCCACCCGCCCCTTCTGACTGTCGGTGACGATGGTGCAGGGGGCGCGATCGGAGGATCACATGAAGCCCATCACGTTCCCGAAGCTGACGCTTCCTGACCCGGGTTCGCGCGTCGCTCCGACGCTCGGCCATCCACTCGTCGACGACTATCTGGAGTCGGTTCACGCCCGGCTGCGACCGAACTCGACGCTGGCGGTTGTTTACGACTTGAAGGTGTTCTTCACCGTCATCGACGTCGACCCGCTCGAGGTTCGGCGACGTCATGTGCTCGAGTTCATCCGCGTGCAGCGGACCGGTTCGGCCGATTCGACGGTGGTCCAGATCGATCAGTCGGAGGGGTTGGCGTTGTCGACGATCCGACGTCGGTTGTCGTCGCTGGCGGGGTTCTATTCGCATCTCGTCTCGCTCGGAGAACTCGACCACAACCCGGTGCAACGCGGCATGCCAGTGCGCGCACCGGTGACGCGTGACCGGCGGGTGATCCCACTGGTTCGACCGGTGCGGCACCTGCCGCGCATCCTCGATCACGACGACGTCATCAAGTTGGTCGCGGCGCTTCGCAAGGATCGGGATCGGGCGATGATCGACGCGATGCTGCTCGCCG
>JBGTIA010000637.1:0-6672 GCA_041745835.1 Ilumatobacteraceae bacterium
AGGTAGTTCAGAAAAGGAGCAATGTTTCCCGCATCGGGCCGTAGACGCTCGTACTCTCCCACAGAACAAGGCCGATGCATCGCTGCCGTCGTGTCATCCCCGCCAGGCTAACGACCCCCACCCGAACGAACCCGGCAGCCCGAGCGCGACCCCGACATCCCGAAAAATGCACCGAATCGTGCGCTCACCGGGCAGATCCGCGCAGATTTCGGGGGTCAGCGACCTTCGAAGACCGGCTCGCGCTTCTCCATGAACGCCTTGATGGCCTCAGGGGTGTCCTGGGTGCCGAAGTTGACGGTCTGCGACAGGCCCTCATCGTCGAGCGCTTCTTCGAGCGTGACGTGCATCGAGTTGTTGAGCAGCCGCTTCGACATCGCCAACGCGATCGGCGGACCACCGGCCAGTCGGGCCGCCCAGTCGTCGACGAACGCGTCGAGTTCGTCGTCCGGCAGTACTCGGTTGACGAGCCCCATCGCCGCCGCCCGGGTGGCGTCGATGATCTCGGCGAGCAACGCCAGTTCCTTCGCCCGATGCATGCCGACGAGGCGCGGCAGCAGCCATGATCCACCGAAGTCGAGACTCAGACCGCGCCGGGCGAAGATCTCCGACAAGCGGGCGTTCTCCGACGCCACGATCAGATCGCACGAGAGCGCAAGGTTGAGGCCGGCGCCGACGGCGACACCTCGGACCTTGGCGACGGTCGGCTGCGGGATACGGTGCAATGCGAGGCAGACGTCGGTGATGTGGCGCATTGCCGAGAGCTGATGGGGCCGAGGACCGCCGCCGGAGTCGCCAGCCCACAGGTCGGCGCCCGAGCAGAAGTTGCCGCCGGCGCCGGTGAGGACGACAGCGCGATCCGAGGGGTTCGAAGCGATCGCTCGGAACTCCGCGAGCAGCTCGTTCCACATCGCAGCGTCCGCAGCGTTCTTCTTCTCGGGGCGCCGCAGCGTGATCGTGACCACTCCGTCGGCGCGTTCCACGGTGATCGATTCGAGCTCGCGAGTGTCAGAGGCCATGCCGGCCGACGATACTGACCGCCGTGGGACTCAACCCGTACCGGAAGTTCAGGGCGAAGCCCGCCGACTACGCCCTCGTGGCGACGGCGCTGCTCGTGTCGTTCGCCCTGCTCCTCTGGGCGCTCGTCGGCTGACGTACACGACGTGCCAGGCACATCGTGTACGTCAGAACGCGTCGGTGATCAACTCGAGTTCGTTACCGGTGATGGCGACCACGTCGAAGCGAACCGACGACGCCTGCACGTCGTGGGCGCGTAGCCATTCGACAGCGAGCTGACGGATCCGACGCTGCTTGGCGACCGTCACCGCAGCGGATGCGGGACCGAAGTCGTCGGTGCGTCGAGCCTTGACCTCGCTGAAGACGTACGTCGAGCCGTCGAACACGATGAGGTCGAGTTCACCGGTCACCGACCGCCAGTTGCGGTCGATCACCTCGTAGCCGAGCCGTTGGTAGTGCGCCGCGGCCCGGTCTTCTCCCCACTGCCCGCGGGCGCGGTTCGACAGGTCGGGAGTGGGTGAATTGCGTGCGGTCATGGCGACCTCCGTCATCGAGAAGGGAGGGGCCGATGCCCGATGTGGGACGCTCGCGGCGTCGACAGGGGGCTCGCCGATGGCAAGCCCGAGGCGTCAGAAGTCGCGCTTCTCGCGGATCTTGGCGGCCTTGCCCTTGCGGTCGCGCAGGTAGTACAGCTTCGCTCGGCGGACGTCGCCGCGCTTGACGACTTCGATCTTCTGAACGGTCGGGGTGTGCAGCGGGAAGGTGCGTTCGACACCGACGCCGTAGCTGAGCTTGCGGACAGTGTAGGTCTCCTGCAGCCCACCACCCTGGCGGCCGATGACGTCACCCTGGAACACCTGGATGCGCTCCTTGCCGCCCTCTACGACGCGTACGTGCACCTTGAGCTCGTCACCCGCCTGGAACTCCGGGATGTCGTCGCGGATCGAATCGTTGTCGATGAGGTCAGTGGCTTTCATGGCGTCTACCTGCGTTGTCGGGGCTGCGTATGAGCTGCGAGCCGGATGGCCGAGTGCGGAAATCGTTGGCCTGATCACGGACGCTGACACGCGCCGCTGGGCCCGTCAATGATACGGGACAGCAGGGAACTCTTCCAACAGTCGCTCGTCATCTGTCGAGAGTGCGCCGAACCGCTCGATCAGATCGGGACGGTCACGGAGCGTGCGGTGCAGCCGCTGCGCGCGTCGCCACCGCTCGATCCGTGCGTGATCGCCGCTGCGTAGGACGTCGGGCACCTCCCAACCGCGGAACTCGGCCGGGCGCGTGAACTGGGGCTCTTCGAGCAGGCCCGACTCGCCGAAACTCTCGGTGACGGTGCTGACCGCGTTGCCCATCGCACCCTCGCGCAGTCGGGTGACCGCCTCGATGACCAGGCACGCGGCGACCTCTCCCCCGCTGAGCACCACGTCGCCGACGCTGAGTTCACCGTCGACGAGATGCTGTCGCACGCGATGATCGACACCTTCATACCGTCCGCACAGCAGGCTGAACCCGTCACCGGCGGCGAGTTCCGCGGCCATCGCCTGGTCGAACCGGCGGCCGCCGGGGCCGAGCAACAGCAGCGGCCGGGGCGGATTGACCGCCTCGACGGCCTCGAAGATCGGCTGTGCCCGCATCACCATGCCCGCTCCCCCACCGAACGGTGCGTCGTCGACAGCGCGGTGGACGTCGGACGTCTGTTCGCGGATGTCATGACAACGTAGATCGAGAAGTCCCTGACCGCGAGCCTTGCCGAGCAGGCTCTCGGAGCAGAATCCGTCGACCAGACCGGGGAACAGTGAGAAGACGTCGATGCGCAGTGCGGTGCTTGGTTCCGCGAGACCTGGGCGCGGGGAACCGAGACCGACCTCCGGGTCGGGGGGACCGGGCATCAGGAGTCCAGGTCGAACAGCCCGTCGGGGGTGTCGACGGTGATCGTCTCGCTGTCGATCGACACCACGAAGTTCGACGGCACGAGCGCGCCGCTGTCGAGTTCGAGGAGGTCGGCGGCGGGGTTCGCGAGGACCGAGACACAGCGGCCGTGGTCGGTGCCGTCGGTCTCGACGACCCGGCGCCCGATCATCTCGTGCACCCACAGGGCGTCGGGATCCTCGATCGGCCGGCCGCGCAACGCCCGGTTTGCGTACGTCTCCGCCGCGTTGCGGTCGGCGATTTGGGCGAACTTCACGACGCGGCGACCGTTCGACGCCGTGCGTGATGTCTCGACGACGAGTCGTTCGCCGTCGGCGAACATCTCACTGCCAGGCGCGACGCGGGCGTCGGAGTCCGACAGCAGCTGGACGAAGACCTCACCGCGCAGTCCGTGCGCTCGGCGGATGTGACCGACCTCGAGCAACCCGTCGTCGGTCAAGAGCGTCGCTCAGTCGTCGAGGAATTCGATGTCGATCTCGACATCGTCCTTGCTCGCAGCGGCGCGGGCGACGGTGCGAATGCTCGACGCGGTGCGACCACGACGGCCGATGACCCTGCCGAGTTCGCCCTCACCAACGCGCACGTTGAGCGTGGGGCGGCGACCGGAATCGTCGACCTCGACGGTGACCGAATCGGGATCGTCGACGAGCGACTTCACGATGTGCGTCAGGACGGCGACGGCAGTGGGCGCCAACTCGTCCGACTCGGGAGCGGTGTCGGTGTCGACGTCGCTCACTTCGTGGCCTTGGCGGCCTCGAACTGCTCGATGGCGCCGGAGATCTGGAGCAGCTTGGCCACCCGCTCGGTCGGCTGCGCGCCGTCGGCGAGCCACTTCACGGCCTTGTCGTTGTCGACGGTGAGCACCGACGGATCCTGACGCGGGTCGTAGTGACCGAGGATCTCGATGAACCGACCGTCACGCGGTGACCGGGCGTCGGCCGCGACGATGCGGTACTGGGGCTGCTTCTTCTTGCCGATGCGGGTGAGCCGCAACTTGACTGCCATCTGAAATCGCTACTCCTGGGTGCAAATGAGAACGTGGCAAGGCTAGCGGCGGACGTCGGAATCCCCTCGCCGGAATCCCCTCGCCGGGTCGTTGTGATGATCCGCGATGTTCCGGGCGCGTCAGCGCTTCGGGAGCCCGGGCAGGCCGGGCATGTTCGGCATGCCGGGCAGCCCCGGAATGTCCATCCCGCCGGGCGCATTGGGATCGAGCAGTCCGGGCGGAAGGCCCCGCCCCTTGGAAGCGGAGCTCCTCTTTCCCTTCTTGCCCTTCTTGCCCTTGCCCGGGCGCCCTCCACCCAGGCCGCCGCCCATACCCATCTTCTTCATCATCTTCTGCATCTCGCCGAACTGCTTGACCAGCCGGTTGACGTCGCCGACCTCCGTGCCGGAGCCGTTGGCGATGCGTTGCCGCCGGCTGCCATTGATGATCGTGGGTTCGGCGCGCTCCTCAGCGGTCATCGAGCGGATGATCGCCTCGATCGGTTTGAGGTCGTCGTCGTCGATCTTGGCGTCCTTGAGTTCCTTGGGCATGCCCGGCATCATCCCCATCAGACTGCCGAGCGAGCCCATCTTCTTGATCTGCTGCATCTGCTCGAGGAAGTCGTCGAGGGTGAACTGGCCCTCCATCAACTTCGCTGCGGCCTGCTCGGCCTGATCGGCTTCGAAAGCCCGTTCGGCCTGCTCGATCAGCGTGAGCATGTCGCCCATGCCGAGGATGCGCCCGGCCATTCGGTCGGGGTGGAACTGTTCGAACTCGGTGAGCTTCTCTCCGGTCGACGCGAACGCGATCGGACGGCCGATGACCTCCTTGACCGACAGCGCCGCACCGCCGCGGGCGTCGCCGTCCATCTTCGACATGATCACGCCGTCGATCTGGAGCGTTTCGTGGAAGGCCTCAGCGGTCTGGACGGCGTCCTGACCGGTCATCGCATCGACGACCAGGAACGTGTAGTCGGGCTTGACGGCGGCCGAGATCTGGCGGACCTGCTCCATCATCTCGGCGTCGATCGACAGGCGGCCGGCGGTGTCGACGATCACCACGTCACGACCGAGGCGCTTGGCCTCCTCGAGTCCTGCGGCGGACGCGCGAACCGGATCGCTCGGATCGGAGAACACGGGCACGTCGATCTGGCGCCCCAGTGTGCGCAACTGTTCGACAGCGGCGGGACGCTGGAGGTCGGCGCCGACCAGCATCGGCTGGCGACCCTGCCCCTTGAACCACGCGGCGAGCTTCGCGGAGTTGGTGGTCTTGCCGGAGCCCTGCAGGCCGGCCATCAACACCACGGTGGGCGGCTTGGACGCGTAGGTGATCGAGAGCGTCTCGCCGCCGAGGGCACGGGTCAGCTCGTCGTTGACGGCCTTGACCACCTGCTGCGCGGGATCGAGAGCGGACGAACGCGTGGCGCCGATGGCCGTCTCGCGGATCCGGTTGCAGACCGAGCGGACGACGGTGAGGTTGACGTCGGCTTCGAGGAGCGCCGTGCGGATCTCCTTCATGACCTCGTCGACGTCGGCCTCGGTCAGGCGGCCCTTGCCACGGATCTTCTTGACGATGCCTTCGAGTCGAGTGGACAGATTGTCGAACATCAGGGTCCCGAGGCTAGCGAGACCCGCGCCGGGCGCCGTCGCACGTGAGTGATGCGATCAGCCGATCGAGACCACGGCGACCACGACCCCATCGGCCACTTCGACGTTGACGCGCGAGCTGCTGAAGTCTTCCGTCACCGCCAGCGATGTGCCGTCGTCGATCACGACTCGCAAGGTGAGCCCGCTCGCTGCCAATCGGGCGGAGGCGTCGTCGACGTCGAGTCCGACGACGTAGCCGTAGTCGGGCACGGGAACCTCGTCAGGCGCCGGAACCGGATCGACGGGCAGTGGTTCGAGCGGCATCGGATCGACGAGCACGGGCTCGGTGATGATCAGGAACTCGTCGGTGACCGACGGCACCGTGAACACCCGTCCGTCTGTGTCGGTGAATGTGTAGGCGGGCAGGAGCCACACGGAACCGTCCTCGTCCCATGCCCACCACAGGTCGGCTCGCACATCGACGAGCGTTGCGACCTCGGTCGGCAGTTCGGCGGGGATCGAATCGATGGGCACCGTGTCGGTCGGGACCGTGTCGACCGGGATCGTGTCGACCGGGATCGTTTCGACCGGAGCCGTGTCGGCGGGCGCCGATCCGCCTGAGATCGGGTCGGCGGGGACGGTGTCAGCCGGGACTTCAGGGGGTGCCGGTGGCTCCGTCGGGGTGGCGATCGGCGGGACCGCGCTCGCCTCGACCGGCGACTCGGACACCGCACCGCCAGCAGAGGTGACGGCAAGGTCGTCGAAGAGCATGCCACCGCCGCCGAACCACGTGTTCTGCTCCGCGAGCCGCACCAGCGCCTCGTCGAGGTCGATCAGCGGGTAGGGCCCTGTCGCGACCGGCGAGGCGAGGGTGCCGTTCATCCACTGCAGCACCCCGTTCTCCCCGAAGCCGAATCCCCAAGCGACGGGCGAGCGCACACCGTCGAGCCGCGCCCATGCCGTGACCGACGCCGCCCATACGTCGGCGTAGGTCTCGAACTCGAACGCCGACGGATCCAGTCCGACCACATCGAGCACGTCGGCAGCGAGCGCCTCGGCCTCGTCGGCGGAGGGCACGTTCACCGGAGGTTCGGGTTCGGCACAGGTGACGTCGGAGCCGACCTCGCTGTCGGGCTTCGCCGTGCCGGTGCTGCCGGC
>JBGTIA010000638.1:0-2086 GCA_041745835.1 Ilumatobacteraceae bacterium
CGGCCGGCTTCGATGTCGAACACGACGGCGCCGCCCTGTTCCGAAATGACGTGATGATCGTTGTAGAAGATGCAGGCGTCTTGCGTGAGCGGGGCCAGCGGGATGCCGAGCGAGCTGAACGACTTGCCGTACGGCGAGTGAGCGTGCGCAGCTGCGACCACGTCGGGTCGCGCCTCGTGCACAGCGGCGTGGATTACGAACGCCGCCCGGTTGACCGGCTTGGTGCCGTAGACCACGTTGCCGCTGTGGTCGACGAGGATCAGGTCGCTCTGCTTGATGTGGCGGAAGCTCATCCCGAACGGGTTCACCCAGAACATGTCGGGATACTCGGGGTCGCGCACGGTGATGTGCCCCGCGACGCCTTCGCCGAATCCGAACTTGCCGAAGATCCGCAGCGCACCGGCGAGGTGGGTCTTGCGGTAGTGGCGCTCGTCCTCGACGTTCTCGAAGCTGGGGATGCCGTCGAGCCCGACCACCTTCGGGGTGAGTTCGACGCCGTCGATCGTGCCGGGCGACGCGCCAGCGGGGGTGGTCAGTTCGTCCTCGGTGATGGCCATCGACACACCGTACTCCTGCGGGACCGTGCAGTCTCCGGCCGAGCGGTGGGGCGATCAGGTCTCGCAGTGCAAGGCACCGTGCGACCCGGTCGTACGATCGGACGAATGGCCGAGATCCGCCCCGACGACATCGCTGCGCCGGCGGCGAACTATGCCCACGCCATGCTGACCGTCGGCGCGACCCGCTGGTTGCACACGTCGGGTGTCGTGCCGATCGCGTCGGACGGGTCGACGCCGGACGATCTCGGCGAGCAGGCGGCGGTCATCTGGGCGAACATCTCGGCGATGTTGCGCGACGCCGACATGGGGCCGTCGGACGTCGTGTCGGTCACCACCTACGTCGTGGTCGGCGAGGACCTGGCGACAGTGATGGCCGCCCGCGACGGCGCCCTCGGCGAGCATCGGGCGGCGTCGACGCTGGTCACCGTCCCGGTGCTCGCCCGAGCCGAGTGGCGCATGGAGATCGCAATCGTCGCCGCAACGTGACGAACAGCCGACTCTGACGGCCTCAGCGTCAGCAACAATGTCGGTGCTCGATGTCGTCGCCGACGCTGAGCGCGAGGTGCTACTTCGGCCCGAGGGCGTCGCGCATCCGGTCGGCGTGGACGCCGCCCTCCGTTGCCGCACGCCGCTCGACGGAGCCGCTCGATGAACCACCAGGACTCCCACCGTGGCTCCCGGCGTAGTCACCGCTCGAGAAGTAATTGCGCCACCGGTTGAGTCGTCGACGGAACCGCGACATCGGACACCTCCTGTTGGTCGATCGAGTTCGACGGTAGCACTCGGGGAATCAGGCGGCGGCCGGAGACCTGCAATACGATCGCGCCATGGCTGACGCGAACGACCTGCCGCAAACCGACTCGGGCATCCCGATCAAGCGGCTCTACGACGCCTCCGACCTCGGGGGCTGGGATCCTGCGGAGCAACTCGGCGCCCCCGGCAAGCCGCCGTACACCCGAGGCGTCTACGGCTCGATGTACACCGGGCGGCTCTGGACGATGCGCCAGTACTCGGGATTCGGCAACGCCGAATCCACCAACCTGCGGTTCAAGTTCCTGCTGAACGCCGGCCAGACGGGCCTGTCGTGCGCGTTCGACCTCCCGACGCAGATGGGCTACGACTCCGACGCTGGTCGCGCCGAGGGCGAGGTCGGCAAGGTCGGTGTGGCCATCGACTCGATGGAGGACATGCGGCTGCTGCTCGCGGACCTCCCGCTCGATCAGGTGACGACGTCGATGACGATCAACTCGACCGCAGCGATCCTGCTCCTGATGTACGAACTCGTCGCCGAGGAGAACGGGGTGCCGAGCGACAAGATCGGCGGCACGATCCAGAACGACCTGCTCAAGGAGTACATCGCCCGCGGGACCTACGTGTACCCGCCCCGACCGTCGATGCGGATCATCACCGACATCTTCGCCTACTGCAGCACGCACGTCCCGAACTGGAACACGATCTCGATCTCCGGTTACCACATCCGCGAAGCAGGCTCGACCGCGGTGCAGGAGATCGCCTTCACGCTCGCCAAC
>JBGTIA010000639.1:0-2757 GCA_041745835.1 Ilumatobacteraceae bacterium
CGAGCAGGCGTCGGGCCCGCTCGCCAACACCGTCGCCGAGCGACTCGGCGCGCCGGTGAAGCATGTCCGCTCCGTCCTGACCCAGGTGGCGTCGCGATTCGACGACGTCGCCCTGGTCGCCTCACGGGAGTCCGACCGGCGTGCCGAACTGGCCGCACTGGCGCCGACCATGCTGTCGGTGCCGTGGCTCGACGGCGACATCCACGATCTCTCGGGTCTGGGTCGCCTCGCCGGTCACCTGCGCAACGCGTGATCATCAGGCAGAATCAACGGTGATGACCTCTCTCGCCGAACTGGCCCGCGAGCACTCAGCGCTCGAACGCGACGACATCGAACACCTGCACCGGTTGACCGCCGAATGGGCGTTCCTCGCCGATCTGTGCTTCGCCGACCTGCTGCTGTACGTGCGCTCCGACGCCGGCAAATGGCTGATCGTCGATCAGGTCCGCCCAGCGACCAACCAGACGATGTACGTCACCGACTACGTCGGCAGCTGGGCCGCAGGCGACGAGGCAGCGTTGATCGAACAGGCTGCGGAGTCCGGTCAGCGCGTCGAGGGCGCGATCGAGGTCGATGGTGGAACCGACGAGGTCAACCACGCCCGCATGTTGGCGATCCCGGTGCGGCGCGACGACCGAGTGATCGCCGTGTTGTCCAAGGAGTGGAAGGTGCGCGCCGGCCGCCCGCTCGGCGAACTCGAACGGAACTACTCGTACATCTTCGAAGAGTTCGTCCAGATGATCGAGGCCGGCTCGTTCCCGTTCGCCGGGAGGGTCGCCGACTCGAGTGCTGCGCCGCGAGTCGGCGACGGTGTGCTCACGCTCGACTCCAGCGGCACGGTCACCTACGTGTCGCCCAACGCAAACTCGGCCCTGCACCGGGTGGGGATCCAGGCGAACCCGGTGGGCATGCGACTCGCCGAACTCGGTTTTCACGACGGGCCGGTCCGTCAGGCGTTCGAACGGTTCGAACCGGTCGTCGAGGAGTTCGAACAGGGCACCGACGTCACGCTGCTGTGCCGTTGCGTGCCGATCGTCACCACATCGGAGACCGGGCGCGACATCGCCGGAGGACTGTTGCTCGTTCGCGACGTCACCGAGCTACGCAAACGCGACCGTCTCCTGCTGAGCAAGGACGCGACCATTCGCGAGATCCATCACCGGGTGAAGAACAACCTGCAGACGATCTCGTCGCTGCTGCGCCTCCAGGCACGCCGCTTGACGAACCCGGAGGCGAAAGCGGCGGTGCAGGACTCGGTGCGTCGGATCCGCACGATCGCGCTCGTGCACGAATCGCTGTCGCGCGAGCCCGGCGAGGACATTGCGTTCATCGAGATCGTCCGCCCATTGCTGCGCCTCGCCGAGGAGGGGCTCCAGTCGCCGGACCGACCGGTGCGTTTCACGGTGAGCGGTGACGGTGGACGCATTCCTGCGAACACGGCGACGCCGTTGTCGGTCGTGCTCACCGAACTCCTGCAGAACGCCGTCGACCACGGGTTCCCGGAGGGGAGCGCCGGTGGCGAGGTCCGGGTGGGACTGTCGCAGCGCGACCGCAACCTGACCATCCGCGTGGTCGACAACGGCTTCGGCGTCGATCCGATGTTCGACATCGACCAGGTGAAGGGCCTCGGACTCTCGATCGTTCGCACCCTGGTGACCACCGAGCTCAACGGCACGATCGACGTGCGCCCGGCGACCACCGAGGACCTGTCGGGTGCGGGCCTCGGCGACGGTTCAGGCCGTCAACACGGCACGGTCATCGAACTCTGCGTGCCCACCGTCGAGTAAGCGTCGGCAACTGTCACACCGTGCCGGGTCAAACGTGACAGTCGGCCGGCGAGGGAAGCGCCAGCGACGAGCCGGATCGGAGGCGAGCTCGCTCGCAGCCCACCGGCGCTGGGGAGCCTCCGAAAGGAGATTCAGCTTCAACTCACGCGGGCGGCGCGGGCGGCGGCGACTCGGCGGCGGCGGATGACCCGGCGCTCCTCCTCGGTGAGGCCGCCCCAGATGCCCGAGTCCTGGTTGGTCTCGAGCGCGAAGTCGAGGCACTTGGTGGACACCGTGCACTCGTCGCAGACTTCCTTGGCACGATCGATCTGCACCAGCGCGTGTCCCGTGGTCCCGACCGGGAAGAAGAGTTCCGGGTCGGTGTCGCGGCAGATGGCGTCGTCTCGCCATTCGTAGTCTGCTGCACCGAGGGTCAGGCTGGACGCAAGGATCGACACGTTTGTGCTCCTCGAAAGTGGCTGAGGCGGGTGTTCCGCGGGGAGTTGGGGCACCGCCAGAGGGCGGAGGGCCGTTCGGGCCGGGAAGCACTGTAGGCCCGATGTCGGGTCCCCGCAAGGGTCCATTCGTCCTTTGTTCATCTTCGTGACAACTGGTCGGCAGCGCCGGTCGACCATGATGGGCGAATGCTCGTGCTCGGACATCGTGGGGCGTCCGTCGACGCCCCGGAGAACACCCCGGAGGCCTTCGCGCTCGCAGATCGGATGGGGGCCGACGGCGTGGAACTCGATGTTCGCCGGGTTGGCGACGGCCGTCTGCTCGTGGCGCATGACCCGCTGCCGGACTCGCTCGACGAGGTCGATGCGCTCGGCCTGCCAACGTTGGCCGACGTCCTCGATGCGTGCGGCGATCGGATGCTCGTCAACGTCGAGATCAAGAACTGGAGGACCGACGCCGGCTACGACCCTTCGATGTCGATGGTTGCTCCGATCATCGACCAGCTGCGCCGGCGCGGCGCTCGGGCCGGCCACCG
>JBGTIA010000640.1:0-2350 GCA_041745835.1 Ilumatobacteraceae bacterium
CAGCGGCCCGAGCGGCTCACCCGCAGCGCGGGCCCGGTCGACGGCGTCGGCCGCAGCGAGCGCGCCGTCGGCGTCGATGTGCACGAACGCATTCAGGGTGGTCCAGGTCGCCTCGACGGAATCGAGCGAGCGCTGAACGAACTCGCGGGCACTGACCTCGCCGTCCCGGACGAGTCGGGCGCTCTCTCGAACGGAGGGATTCGTCATCGCCGGATGGTACCGAGCCATGTCCCGATCGTTCGTGTTGCGATTCCGGTAGTCCGCCGAGAATCGCACACGAACGTCGCGGCTCGGTCAGTCGAGGCTGGGGAAGTAGATCTGCCACGCGAGGAGTGACTTCGCGGCGAGGCTCAACACGAGGTACACCTTCTCGCCGTAGACGTAGTCGGTCCACTTACCGATGCCCCGGTACTGCAGCCACTGGTTGAGGCCGAAGCTGAAGAACAGCAGGAACTGCACGATCACGATGCCGTAGACGAAGCCGGGCACGGTCTCCGAGCCGACGATCTGGATCAGGATCCCGATCCACGGGGCGATCCCGGCGATCGTGCCGAACCAGAACGGCATCATCGTCGTGGTCGTACGGCCGGGCGGGTTCATCCGTTCTTGGATCCAGCCGAACAGAATCATCGCCACGTTCGCGCCGATCACGGCGACGACAGCGGTGATGTTCGTGATGCCGCTGTAGAACCCGATCAGCAGCACCATGATCGTGGCGCTGATCGAGTACTCGATCCATCGGAACCGGTTGATGCCGCTGCGCAGGTCGGTCTCGTAGGTTCTGCGCATGACAGTCGCCGTGACCAGGTGGTCGATTGCTGCCAGGGCGAGGAACAGGCCGATGGCGAAGCCGACGCGTACGTCGAACAGTTGCTCCGCATCGGGCACTCGGGTGCCGGGTTCGCCTTCGGGGAACGTCGACACGACCTGGATCACGAAGTCGCCCGACAGCACCACGATCAGCGCGGCCTGCACTGCGTGCAGCACGGCGAGCCCGAGGTTCCACTTCCTCAGGTTGTCGAGACGTTCGGGCGTCACGCCGCTCGCGACCGTCGTGTCGGTGGTTGTGGTCGTGCCGGTGGCGTCCATGGAGCGCAAGCTTCCCATGCTCATCGTCGCCACCCGCGTTTGTGCTGGATTCCGGGTGACCCGCCCCACCCGAATCCGTACGCAAACGGGATGCGGGTCGGGCTCAGGTGCCGCAGAAGGTGCGGTATGTGTCGGCTTGATCGGTGGGGGCGGACTGGGCGTAGCGCTCGAACCCCTCGCGCTCGTCGAAGGGGTGGGTGACCGCCTCGAGGAGCACCTCGAACGACTGGATGTCGCCCCAGCTCGCTGCGGTGAGGACCTCCTCGACCACGTGGTTGCGCGGGATGTAGATCGGGTTGACCCGGTCCATCCCATCGGCGACAGCGGGTCGATCGTCGCCGAGCATGGCCAGCCACCGTTCGCTCCACGCATCGAACGACTCGGGATCGGCGAACAATGACCGGATTGCCGCTGCGTCGCCACGCACAGCCGACGACAGTGAGCGCAGGCACGACGTGTAGTCGACGCGCTGTTCGTGCATCAGGGCCAGCAGGTCGGCGACGAGCACATCGCCCGCCGGCGCGTCGGCTGCGAGCCCGAGCTTGGTGCGCATGGCACTCGAATACGCTGCCTGGAAACGTGCGGGGAACGTCTCGAGCACGCCCGTCGCCATCTCGATCGCTCGATCACCGTCGTCGCCGAACAGTGGCAGCATCGCCTCGGCGAGACGGGCGAGATTCCACGTGATGATCGCCGGCTGGTTGCCGTACGCGTAGCGCCCGCCGTGGTCGATCGAGCTGAACACCGTTGCCGGGTCGTAGGCGTCGATGAACGCGCACGGTCCGTAGTCGATGGTCTCGCCCGAGATGGTGGTGTTGTCGGTGTTCATCACGCCATGGATGAACCCCACCGTCATCCACTGTGCGACGAGCTCCGCCTGCGCCTCGACGACGTGGTCGTAGAGGGACAGCGCCGGATCGTCGGCGTCCGCAGCGTCGGGGAAATGACGCGCGATCGCGTAGGCCGCAAGCCGCGGCAAGAGTTGACCGTCGCCGGTGGCCGATGCGTACTGGAAGGTGCCAACCCTCAGGTGGCTCGATGCCACACGGGCGAGCACCGCCCCCGGCACTTGCACGCCGCGACCGTCGACCTCTCGCACGATCGACTCGCCGGTCGTGACCACGGCGAGCGCCCGCGTGGTGGGAATCCCGAGTGCGTGCATCGCCTCACCCATCAGGTACTCGCGCAGCATCGGCCCGACCGCAGCCCGTCCGTCGCCTCCGCGTGCAAACGGCGTGCGACCCGATCCCTTCAGGTGCAG
>JBGTIA010000641.1:0-4052 GCA_041745835.1 Ilumatobacteraceae bacterium
GGCCAGCGGCGGACCGTTCCGCGGTCGCACCGCCGAGGAGCTGGCGGACGTCACCGTCGAGGCGGCGCTCGCGCATCCGACGTGGAGCATGGGGCCGAAGATCACCGTCGACTCCAGCACCCTGATGAACAAGGGACTCGAGGTGATCGAGGCGCACGAGCTGTATGGCACCGACTACGACCACATCGAGGTGGTCGTGCACCCTCAGTCGGTCGTGCATTCGATGGTCGAGTTCACCGACGGATCCACGATCGCACAGCTCAGCATGCCCGACATGCGTCTGCCGATCGGGTACGCGCTCGGCTACCCGGACCGCATCGGCACCGCGTTCGGGCGGATCGACTGGACCGAGCTGTCACGGCTCGACTTCGAGGCTCCCGATCGGGTGACATTTCGCTGTCTCGACCTCGCCTACGACGCTGGTCGTCTCGGTGGCACGGCGCCGGCGTGGCTGAGCGCGGCCAATGAAGTGGCGGTTGACACGTTCTTGGCAGGAAACTTGCGATGGAATGAGATCCCTGACGTCTGTGTTGGTGTACTTGCGATGCATGATGGTGCACACCCCCACACCGTCGACGACGTGATCGAGGCCGACGCCGAGGCTCGGCGGATCGCTCGTGACGTGATTTCCAAGCGACCGCTCTCCAACCGATAGCTCCCGAAACGACCGACATGACCGATCAACTGACACCCCGAGACGAACGGCACGACGAGGGCTCCGGCGCGGCGCTTCCACCTCCCACGCTGACGCGCTCGGATCGCATGAAGAGCGAGATCATGGCGGGTGGCGCCGTGAGCGAACGCGGCGACGACGAACTCGCCGGCGGCTGGAAGGGCCTGCTGTCGATGGTGGCGATCCTCGCGCTCTTCGTGTGGCTCGCCTTCGTCAACATCTGGATCTTCGTCTTCGTCGTCGGCGTGGTCATCTCGATCTTCCTGCACGAGGCCGGGCACTACCTCACCGCCAAGTGGACGGGCATGAAGGTCACGCAGTTCTTCCTGTTCTTCGGCCCGCGCTTGTGGAGCTTCCGGCGTGGCGAGACCGAGTACGGCGTCCGTGCCCTCCCCCTCGGCGCCTTCGTGCGCATCGTCGGCATGAACCGGATGGACGAGGTCGAGCCGGGCGACGAGGCCCGCACCTATCGCCAGCAGAGCTTCCCGAAGCGCCTCCTCGTGATCTCCGCCGGCTCGATCATGCACATCCTGATCGCGATCGTGCTGCTGTTCGGCGTCTACGCCACGCAGGGCGAGATCACCGCACAGGACGAGCCCAGGGTGATCGTCGGTGCCGCAGCCCAGGAGCTGCCGGCGTGGGCTGCGGGAATCCGCGACGGCGACGAGATCGTGTCGGTCGGCGGCATCGCGGTCACGACGTCGGTCGGGTTGGGTGAGACCGTCCGCGGTTTCGAGCCGGCCGACGTGGTCGATCTCGTCGTGATCCGCGACGGTGAGACCATCACGATCCCGGTCGGACTCGGATCCAACACTTCGGTGCCCGAGGACGACCCGCTGTTCGGTTCGGCGCTGCTCGGTGTGCGTTCCTACAGCCCACCGCTCTACGAGCAACACGGCATCGGCGGTGCGGCCGTCAACGCCGTCACCGACATCTTCCCGGTCTCGTGGGAGTCGACCAAGGGCATCGTCAAGGTGCTCAACCCGGTCAACCTCGTCGATCAGCTCACCGATACCGAGAACGCCGACCCCGCTGCTCGGCCGACCACCATCTACGGCATCGCCACCGTGTCCGATGATGTCGGCGACGCCGGCGGGTTGGCCGGTGTGCTGTACATGCTGGCGATCCTCAACATCTTCGTCGGGGTCTTCAACATGGCACCGCTGCTGCCGCTCGACGGTGGCCACGCGTTGATCGCCGTCTACGAGCGAGTCCAGGAGAAGCGGCGGCGCATGACCGGTCGGTACTTCGCCGATGTCGAGCGACTCATGCCGTTCGCAATGGGCGTCATCGTGGTGCTTGCGATGCTGATGTTCACCGGCCTGTACCTCGACATCACCAGCCCGATCGGCTAGCACGTACCTGTGGACGTCTCCAGCGCACTCGTCGCTCGTAAACCGACCCGCCAGATCTCCGTCGGCGACGTGAAGGTCGGCGGCGACGCACCGATCACGGTGCAGTCGATGACGATCACCAAGACCGCCGACGTCGAGGGCACGCTGCAGCAGATCTACGCGCTCGCTGCGGCCGGCGCCGACATCGTGCGGTGTACCTGCAACGAGACCGAGGCCGCCGAGGGCCTCGCACAGATCGTGCCGCGTTCGCCGGTGCCGATCATCGCCGACATCCACCACCAGTACAAGATGGCGCTCGCTGCGATGGAAGCCGGGGTACAGGGTCTTCGTCTGAATCCGGGCAACATCCGCAAGCCGGAGCACATCAAGGCCGTGGCCTCCGAGGCGCGCGATCGTGGGATCCCGATCCGCATCGGCGTCAACGCCGGTTCGCTCGATCCGTCGCTCTACGAGAAGTACGGCGGCGCCACACCCGAGGCGATGGTCGAGTCGGCCCAGCAGGAGATCGCCTACTTCGACGAGGTCGGGTTCGAGGCGATCAAGATCTCGGTCAAGGCGTCGAGCGTGCCGCTGATGGTCGAGGCGTACCGCCAACTGTCCGAGGTCACCGACCATCCGCTGCATCTCGGGGTCACCGAGGCTGGCCCGCCGCCGGCAGGTCTGGTCAAGGCCACGGCGGGGATCGCCACGCTGCTGATGGAGGGCATCGGCGACACGATCCGTTACTCGCTCACCGCCGACCCGGTCGAGGAAGCCAAGGCGGGGCGCCAGCTGCTCGAAGCGCTGGGCCTGCGCGAACGCAAGAACGTCGACCTGATCGCGTGTCCGTCCTGCGGGCGCGCCGAGGTCGACGTGATCGCCGTTGCGAACAAGGCGATGGAAGCATTCGCCGGTCGAGAGATCCCGCTGCAGATCGCCGTGATGGGCTGCGTGGTGAACGGTCCCGGCGAAGCGCGAGACGCCGATCTCGGGATCGCCGCAGGCAACAAGCGCGGGCACCTGTTCGTGAAGGGCCAGAACGTGGCCGTGGTGCCCGAGGACGAAATGGTCGACCAGCTCGTCGAGTGGGCTGAGTTCATCCAGGAGCACGGCACCGACGCCGCACTCGCCCGAGTCGATCTCGTCAAGGCCGCCCGCGAGGCCGAGAAGGATCGTGCTCGCCTCCTCGACGATCAGGGCGCCGACGTCAACCACAGCAGCGAGAAGATCGTCGAGATCCGCAAGACCACGCGCTCCTGACGTTCACTCCCCGAGCGATGAGCGAAGGGACGCCATTTGGGCGGTTGGCTCATCGCTCGTGGTCGGCGCGCGGCGGCGATGAGCGAGGGGAAGCTATTGGGGCGGTTGGCTCATCACTCGAGTTCGAACGTCGAGGCGATGAGCGGAGGGACGCCATTTGGGCGGTTGGCTCATCGCTCGTGGTGTCAGGGGGTGGTGACGACGAAGGTGGGGGCGGTCGGCGTGAGGAGCGAGCCGGGCGGGAGGTAGAGGGTCCGACCGTCGAGGCCGATTGCCAGTTCGTGACCGGTCGAGGTGTGGGTGGCGCCGGGCTCGATTCGCACGAGGGTGCAGCCGGCTTCGGGGAGTGGGTAGCGGCGGGCACGGGCAGCGGCGGTCATCACGGGCTCGGCGAGCGGCGTGGTGTCGAGTATCCGCAGCAGTTCGTCGACGTCGACGTGCTTCTCCGTGAGCCCGCCGCGCACGACGTTGTCGCTGGCGCCCATCAACTCGATGCCTGCGCCGCTCAGGTAGGCGTGCAGGTTGCCGGCGGTCAGGTGGAGCGCCTCGCCGGGGCGGAGCGTCACACGGTTGAGCAGCAGGGTGACCACCACGCTCGGGTCGCCGGGATACTTCGCGGCGAGCTGCGTGACGAGTTCGGCTTCGGGCCGTTGACTCCGGGAGCACGAGACGATCGTCGGGCCCGGATCGATCCGTCCGCAATACAACGCATCGATGACGGCGCCGAGGCCGTCGGAACGGATCGTCGCAGCGAGGGACTCGGCGTTGAGCGCGCCGAGCAGGGT
>JBGTIA010000642.1:0-11389 GCA_041745835.1 Ilumatobacteraceae bacterium
ACCGGCAAGGCGACGATCTGCAACATGGGCGCCGAGATCGGTGCCACCACCTCGCACTTCCCCTACGACCACAACATGGCGATGTACCTCAAGGCCACCGGTCGCGAAGCGATCGCCGACGCCGCCGACAAGGTGGCTGACGATCTGCGCGCCGACGACGGCGCGGTCTACGACCAGGTGATCGAGATCGACCTCGACGAACTGAAGCCGCTGATCAACGGCCCGCACTCCCCCGACCGTGCGCACAGGGTCGGCGCCGCCGGCGTCGGCACCGCTGCCCGGGAGAACGACTGGCCGCTCGAGCCGTCGGCCTGCCTGATCGGGTCGTGCACCAATTCGTCCTACGAGGACATCACCAGGGTCGCCTCGATCGCCCGCCAAGCTGCCGCAGCCGGTCTGACCGCGAAGTGCGAGCTGCTGATCACACCCGGCTCCGAGCAGGTACGCGCCACGATCGAGCGCGACGGACTGCTCGCCGATCTCGAGGCCATCGGCGCGACCGTGCTCGCCAACGCCTGCGGGCCGTGCATCGGCCAGTGGTCGCGTCCCGAATCGATCACGGGACAGCCGAACACGATCGTGAACTCGTTCAACCGCAACTTCCCGAAGCGCAACGACGGCTCGGCAAAGACGCTCAGCTTCGTGACGTCGCCCGACACGGTTCTCGCCATTGCGCTGGCCGGACGGCTCGACTTCGATCCGACGGTCGACACGATCACTGCGCCCGACGGCACCGAGATCACGCTCGATGCGCCGGTCGGTGAGATCCTGCCCGATGCCGGTTACGACCCGGGCGAGAACACCTACACCGCTCCCCCGGCCGACGGTTCGGGCGTCGAAGTTGCGGTCTCGCCGACCAGCGATCGACTGCAGTTGCTCGCCCCGTTCCTCGCATGGGACGGCAACGACTACCAGGGTCTGCCGGTGCTGATGAAGGCGCAGGGCAAGTGCACGACCGACCACATCTCTGCGGCCGGACCGTGGCTCAAGTACCGCGGTCACCTCGAGAACATCTCGGGCAACCTGTTCGCCGGGGCGGTCAACGCCTTCACCGGCGAGGCCGGCACCGGCAAGGACATCACCGACGGCGAGACCCGGCCGTACCCCGATATCGCCATGCGCTATCACGAGGCCGGGATCACGTGGGTGGCCATCGGCGACCGCAACTACGGCGAGGGATCGTCGCGCGAGCACGCAGCGATGGAGCCCCGTTTCCGCGGCGGTCTCGTGATCCTCGCCCGGTCGTTCGCCCGCATCCACGAGACCAACGCCAAGAAGCAGGGCCTCCTGCCGTTGACGTTCGCCGATCCCGACACCTACGACCTCATCGACGAGGACGACCGCATCAACGTGCTCGGCCTGCCCCCCGTGCCCGGCCAGAACGTGCGGTGTCAGATCGTGAAGCCCGGCGGCACCACGGTCGACTTCGAGGCGGTCCACACGTTCAGCCCCGAGCAGGTCGAATGGTTCAAGGCCGGCTCCGCGCTCAACATCGTGCGCCAGAAGGTCGCCGCCGCCAGCTGAGTTACAACGGTTACCGTCGATGACATGGAGATCCGCGAGGCGATTCGTACCAACGGCGCGGTCAGGCACTTCACCGACGAGCCGGTCGACGACGCCACGATTGCGAGCGTGCTCGACGATGCGCGCTTTGCGCCGTCCGGCGGCAATCGGCAGCCGTGGCGCGTTGCGGTGGTCGACGACCGCGCCCTGCGCCGTGAACTCGCCACGCTGATGCAGCCCGTCTGGGACGAGTACCTGGAGACGGCCGCAGCGGGCGGTAACCCGTTCAACGTCGTCGACTACGTGAAGCCCGCCGACATCACGCCGAACAAGCACAACGATCTGTTCGAGCACATCGAGTCGATCCCGGTCGTCCTCGCAGTTGCCGCCGACCTGTCCAAACTGGCGATGATGGATGCCGAACTCGACCGGGCAGCGGTCACCGGCGGCGCATCGATCTATCCGTTCTGCTGGAACCTGATGCTGTCGGCGCGGGCCCACGGCCTCGGCGGCGTGATGACCACGTTCCTCAGCCGGGTCGAGCCGGCTGCCGCGCCTGCGCTCGGGCTCCCCGAGCACCATGCGCTCGTCACCACGATCTTCCTCGGCCACCCCGTACACCAGCCGACGAAGCTCACGCGCACCCCGGTCCAGTCGTTCACCACGACGAATCGATTCGACGGTCCCGCCTTTCCGGGCGTGACGCCGGCTTGAAGACTCGGGCCGGATGATTCACGCTGCGTCGATGGCGGCGCGGACCTCGGCGACGTAGTCGCCGACCGCGTCGGGGCCTCCGTCCATCAGCCGCCGCACCATGCTGGCGCCCTGGATGACCCCGTCGGCCACCCTGGTGACCTGGTGGGCCTGTTCGGCGTTCGACACGCCGACGCCCACGAGGACCGGCACGTCGGTGATCGCCTTCAGCCGGGCGGCGAGCGCCGTTGCGGTGGCGGCGAGCGATTCGCGCTCGCCGGTCACACCGAGCAGTCCGACCGAATAGATGAAGCCCCGCGATCGCGCGGCGACCAGCGGCAAACGCTCGTCGGGAGCGGTCGGAGCCGCGAGCATGATCGTCTCGATGCCCGCATCGTCGGCGGCCTCACACCACGGACCTGATTCCTCCAGCGGCAGGTCGGGAAGAATCGCCGCGCTGATCCCCGCACGCTGGAGTTGCGCGGCGAACCGGGTCGGTCCGGGATGGTGGACGAGGTTGTAGTACGTCATCACGGCGAGCGGGATCTCGACGTCGAGCGATGGCACCTCGTCGAGGATCGACGACGGCGTGACGCCCTGCTCGAGCGCGTACTGGGAGGCCTGCTGGATGACCGGACCGTCCATCACCGGATCGGAGAACGGGATCCCGATCTCGACGGCGTCGGCGCCGTTGGCAGCACAGGCGCGGATTGCGGCCTGCCAACCGGGGTATCCGCCGGTGATGTAGGGGACCAGCAGTTTGCGGCCCTGGTCGCGTTTGATGCGGAACTCGCTCTCGATGCTCATGGGAGAACCGTCAGAGACGTCCGTCGAGGATGTCCATCATCTGTGCGACGTCCTTGTCGCCGCGTCCCGACAGGTTCATCAGCACCGTCTGTCCCTGCATCTTCGGCGCCTCGCGACTGATCCAGGCAACGGCGTGGGCGCATTCGAGCGCTGGGATGATCCCTTCGGTTCGTGACAGGAGCTGGAAACCGGTCACCACTTCGTCGTCGGTCACCGATGGGTACTCCGCTCGACCGATCGAAGCGAGGTACGAGTGCTCCGGGCCGACGCCGGGATAGTCGAGCCCGGCGGAGATCGAGACGGCCTCTTCGACCTGGCCGACTTCGTCCTGCATGAGGTTGCTGCGCATCCCGTGCACCACGCCGGGGGTGCCACGACCGATCGCCGCGCCCCCCGCCGGCTCGACACCGACCAACCGGGTTCCGGGTTCGTCGACGAAGCCGCTGAAGATCCCCATTGCGTTCGACCCACCACCGACGCAGGCGACCACCACGTCCGGCATGGCGCCGGTCATCTCGGAGATCTGGGCGTGCGCCTCGTCACCGATGATCGACTGGAACTGACGCACCATGTACGGGTACGGATGCGGGCCGACGACCGAGCCGAGACAGAAGTGGGTGTCGGTCACGTTGGCCACCCAGTGCCGCATCGCTTCGTTGACGGCGTCCTTGAGCGTCCGACTTCCGCTCTCGACCGTGTTCACCTCGGCGCCGAGCAGCTTCATGCGGAACACATTGAGCGCCTGGCGCTCGACGTCCACGGCCCCCATGAACACGGTGCACTCCAGACCCATCAACGCAGCGGCGGTGGCGCTCGCGACGCCGTGCTGGCCGGCGCCGGTGTCGGCGACGATGCGCTGCTTGCCCATCCGCTTCGCCAGCAGGGTCTGGCCGATCACGTTGTTGATCTTGTGCGACCCCGTGTGGTTCAGGTCTTCGCGTTTCAAGATCAGGCGGATGCCCAGCTGCTCGCCGAGGTTGTGGCACTCGGTGAGGATCGATGGACGCCCGGAGTACTCGGTGTGCACTCGGGTGAGCTCCGCGCGGAACTCAGGGTCGTGCCAGGCGTCATCGAACGCAGCTTCGAGCTCCTGGCACGCCGGCACGAGGGTCTCGGGCACGAAACGGCCACCGAACTCGCCGAAGCGACCCGTGGCGTCGGGCGGCGCCGACAGTGACGCCGGACGAGCGGCTGGATGATCGGTCGTGGTCATTCGAAGTCCCAGTCGTAGGGGAGGTCGTCGTCGCCGATGTACGGCGTCGACGCGTGGGCACGGGCGTTCTCGATGAATCGTTTGACGGCGAGCGCGTCCTTCTTCCCGGGCGACTTCTCGACACCGGTGGCGACGTCGACACCCCACGGTTGCACCTCGGTGATCGCTGCGCCGACGTTCTCCGGGGTCAGGCCGCCTGCGAGGATGAGCTTGAGCGAGTCAGGAGCGTCGCCGGCGAGCGACCAGTCGAACACCTTTCCCGATCCGGGTTCGGGGCCGTCGATCATGATCATGTCGGTGCCGTACTGATCGGCGCGAGGCAGGTTGGGATCGTCGGCACCGAACGCCTTGATCACCCAGCGGAAGTGCTGTGCGACCTCGATGGTCTGCGCAGGTGTCTCGCGGCCACTGAGCTGCACCGCCTTGACGCCCGCACGATGCGCCGTGTCGACCACCAGTTTCGGGTGCTCGTTGCGGAACACGGCGACCGTGAGGATCTCGGCCGGCAGCCGGCGCGTGATGTCGTAGGCGACCTGCGCCGCGATCTGTCGCGTGGACGGGGCGAAGATGAACCCGACGGCGTCGGCGCCCATCGCCACGGACAGCAGCGCGTCGTCCTCGTTGGTGATCCCACAGATCTTCACGAACATCGATGGTCACGGTACCGGTCGGGGATGCGCAGCGAGAGATTCATTGCAGCGGTCGGGACGCGCGTAACGTCGGAGATGCATGGGACGACTCGATGACATCGACCTGTCGGCGAAGCTCTCCAACAGCGAGTACGAGAAACGGCTGACGGCGGCACAGGAACGGTTCTTGAAGCTTCGTCTGACACTGGGGGGCCAGATCGGCGATCACGGCATCGGACCGGGTCTGCTCATCGTGATCGAAGGCGCCGACGCCGGCGGCAAGGGCGGAGCCACGCGACGGATCGTCGAACCGCTCGACCCTCGGCACTACGACGTGTATGCCTACGCCAAACCAACCGAGCGGGAGAAGCGCCACCACTTCCTCTGGCGCTTCTGGAGCAAGGTGCCGGGACTCGGCGGCATGTGCGTGTTCGATCGCAGCTGGTACGGACGGCTGCTCGTCGAGCGGGTCGAGAAGTTCGCCACGATCGAGCAGTGGACCCGCGCGTACAACGAGATCGTCGAGTTCGAGCGCAGCCTGGTGCTCGAAGGTGTGATCCTCGTGAAGGTCTACCTCCACATCAGCTCCGACGAGCAGCTCGTACGGTTCGAGAGCCGCGGCGAGGATCCGTTGCGGAAGTGGAAGCTCAACGACGAGGACTGGCGCAACCGCGACAAGTGGGATGACTACATCGAGGCCGCCGAGGACATGTTCGAACGAACGGACCATCAACTCGCGCCGTGGGACCTCGTGTCGGGCGAGAACAAGAAGTGGGCTCGGGTCACCATCTTGGAAACCCTGAACCATCGAATCGAGGACGGCATCGCCCGTTGGGACATGCTCAACACGCCCTCCAGCTGATCAACGGGTGAACCAAGCGTTGACGCACGATTGACGCATGGTGAACCCTCATCGGTGAGGGGCCGGCCGCCCGCCGAACTGAGCGATGTTGCGCCGGTGACGATCAGGGGCGTGTTCCGCGGTGCGAGTGAGATTCGGACGTTGGCGGCGGGTGAGGTGCTGTTCAGTGCCGGTGACGACGGCAACGAGATGTACGGCGTGATCGCCGGACTGATGGAGTTGCGCCGTGGCGACCAGCCACTGCAACGGATCGGGCCGGACGGAACCTTCGGGGAACTGGCGATCATCGACGCCGAAACCCGAACGCTGACCGCAGTGGCGGTCGAGGCGTCGCAGGTTGCGGTCATCAGCCAGCGCGATTTCCTGTACCTGGTGCACGATACCCCGACCTTCGCGCTCGACGTCATGCGAGCGATGGCGCGCCTGATTCGTCAGCTCGGCGCTGCCCCGTCGAACTGATCAGCCGACGAGATCGACGATCGCTGCAGCCGGGTCGCTGCTCGTGACGAGCGTCTCGCCAACGAGGACAGCGTCGTAGCCGGCGATCCGCAACGATCGGGCATCAGCCGCATCGCGCACGCCGGATTCCGCGACCTTCACGGCATGGTCGGGGATGACACCGGCCATGCGAACGGCCCGGTCGTGGTCGACCTGGAACGTCACGAGGTCCCGCTGGTTGACGCCGATCAGGTTCGCGTCCGCCGCGAGCGCTCGTTCGAGTTCGGCCTCGTCGTGGATCTCGACGAGGACATCCAGCCCGACATCGACGGCGAGGGCATGCAACACTGCCAGCTCGGCGCCATCGAGTGCAGCGGCGATCAACAGGAGGCAGTCGGCCCCCATGATCCGAGCATCGAGCACGTCGCGCTCGCTGACGGTGAAGTCCTTGCGGAGCACGGGCAGTTCGCACGCTGCCCGAGCGGCCTGCAGGTCGGCCACCGAGCCCCCGAAATGCACCTCGTCGGTCAGGACCGAGAGACCCGCCGCTCCCCCGCGTTCGTACGTGGTCGCCATCTCGGCCGGGTCGAGGCCGATGTTGAGGTCGCCCTTCGACGGCGAACGCCGCTTGATCTCGGCGATCACACCGAACCGGTTCGCGAGCGACGCTCGGAACCCTCGCGTCGGCTGCGACGCACGCGCCTCGTCGAGCAGTCGCTCGACCGATCGGATGTCGGCAGCCGCCCTCGCTCGATGGTGTTCGAGGATCCGATCGAGGTAGGTCGCCGTCATCGAGGATTCCGGATCAGAGACCCTTGCCGCGCACCGGCGTGAGCATCGTGAGCTCGGGCCGACCGGCGAGGATCCCACCGAAGGCGTTCATGATCTGCTTCATGACGTCGCTGGTGCTGTGCGCCTGGAGGGCGTCACCGTCGGCGTAGAGCTCGTACATGTAGGCGACGTTCGCATCGTTGGGATCTTCGAGGAGCTGGTAGAGCAACGTGCCCTCCTCGGATCCGACGTGGTCCATCATCGGCGCGAGGCCGGCGTAGAGGTCGTCACGCTTTCCGTCGATGCAGGTGAACTTGGCGATCATCGCTACTTGGCTCATGTCCGCCGACCGTAGCGCCTGATTCGATTCAAAACCCCAGCCGGTCGGCCACGGTGCCCAGCAGCTCGTCGATCGGGACGCGGACCTGCTCGGTCGTGTCACGATCGCGCACGGTGACGGCGTGATCCTCCAACGAGTCGAAGTCGACGGTGACCGCGAGCGGCGTGCCGATCTCGTCCTGGCGGCGGTAGCGCTTGCCGATGTTCTGCGTCTCGTCGTAGTCGACCATGTAGCGGTCGGCGAGGAGCTTGCGAACGTCGTGCGCGAGCGGCGTGAGCGTGTCCTTCTTCGAGAGCGGTAGCACCGCCACCTTGTACGGCGCGAGCCGTGGATGCAGGCGCAGCACCGTACGGGCCTCGCCATTGACCTCGTCCTCGTCGTAGGCAGCCAGCAGGAACGCCGCCATCGTGCGGGTGGCGCCCGCTGCGGGTTCGATCACGTACGGGACGTAGCGCTCGTTGGTCTGCGGGTCGAAGTAGTCGAGCTTCTCGCCGGAGTGCTCGGCGTGCTGTTTGAGGTCGTAGTCGGTGCGCTGCGCGATTCCCTCGAGTTCGTCGAACCCCCAGGGGAATCGGAACTCGACGTCGGACGTCCCGGCGGAGTAGTGCGACAGCTCGTCGGCGTCGTGGGGTCGAAGCAGCAGCATGTCCTCCGGGATGCCGAGCTCGACGTACCACTGCAGGCGGGCGTTGCACCAGTACTCGTACCACTGGGCCGACTCGGCAGGAGGTACGAAGAACTCGAGCTCCATCTGCTCGAACTCGCGGGTGCGGAAGATCCAGTTCTGCGGGGTGATCTCGTTGCGGAAGCTCTTGCCGACCTGGGCGATGCCGAACGGTGGCTTCTTGCGCGACGTCTGCAGCACGTTGGCGAAGTTGGTGAACATGCCTTGCGCCGTTTCGGGTCGCAGGTACGCGTCGGCGCCGGTCCCCTCGACCGGGCCGGCCTGGGTCTTGAACATCAGGTTGAACTCGCGAGCCTCGGTGAAGCTCTTCTTCGAGCCGCAGTTGTGGCAGACGTCGGGGTCGTCGAGCTTGTCGAGGCGGAACCGCTGCTTGCAACTGGTGCAGTCGACGAGCGGATCGGTGAAGTTGGCGAGGTGGCCGGATGCCTGCCACACCTGGGGCGGGCTCAGGATCGCCGCGTCGATCAACACGACGTCGTCGCGCTGCTGCACCACCGAACGGATCCAGGCCTCCTTGACGTTGCGCAGCATCAGCGAGCCGAGCGGCCCGTAGTCGTACGTGGAACGAAACCCGCCGTAGATCTCGGCCGACTGGTAGACGAAGCCACGGCGTTTGCAGAGGCTGACGATCTGTTCGAGGTCGGTGGCAGGCATAGGCCGTCGAGGCTACCGACGCCCCTTTTCCGTTTGCGTGTGATTTCCGGTGGCCCGCCCCACCCGAATCCCGACGCAAACGGGTTTGGTCAGTGGGTTTCGAACATCGCCACGGCCTTGAGGCGGCGCTCGATGTGGAACTCCAGGGCCCGAGTGGCGAGCGACGACACCTCGTGTGTGATCGGCGACTCGTCACGTGAGAGCGCCTGCATCAGCTGGCCGCCGAGGATCTCGCGCAGGATCGCGATCGCACCCGCGCTGATCGCTTGTCCGGACCTGCACGAACGACACAGCACACCGCCCTCGTTCAGATCGAACGCCACGAACTGCGTCTCGGGCTCGGTGCCGCCGCATCGAACGCACCGGTCGAGCTCGGGCCGCACTCCGTCGTTCGCGAGGAGCTTCCAGTAGAAGGCGGCGACGTTGAGGGGCGACGGGGCCTCCCCCGGTGGCGATGCGGCAATGGTTCGCAACACCCCGACGAGCATCCGGTACAGCTGCACGTTCGGCTCTCGTTCGAGCGACAACTGGTCGACCGCTTCGATCGCCGCGAGACCCTGCGAGGCGCGGTCGAGCGACGACAGCATCGGCGACAGCGGTTCGACCGCCTCGGCCTGGCTGACGATGTCGAGTTCACGACCCCGGTACAGGAGCAACCGAACGTGGCTCATCGGTTCGAGACGTGCACCGAATTTCGACTTGGTCTTGCGCACGCCCTTGGCGACAGCGCGCACCTTGCCGTTCTCGGCAGTGTGGAACACGACGATGCGGTCGGATTCGCGCAGCTTGTACGTCCGCAACACCACGCCGGTGTCGCGGTACAGCTCACTCACCATGACTCGGCCCTGCATCCACGAGGCATCGGACTCGTACTCAGGTGCCGTCGTCGATGCCGCCGAAACGACGTTGACGACGAGCGAAGTCCGCGATGGCTTCCAGCAGGTGGTCGGGCGACAGCTCGTGCCAGGCCATCGGATGGAACACCAGCTCACCGTAGGCGAGTTCCCACACCAACGACGGTGGGAGTCGCGTCGACTCGCCGAGCACGACGATCAGGTCGGGCTCGCAGTCGGCAGGCGCATACAGCGCCTCGGTCACGGTCGCTTCGTTGACCGGCTCGTCGGGCTGCAGTCGCTGCATCGCCTCGGCGAAGCGCTGCCGACCGTCACCGCACGGATCGACGATGACGTGGCACGATCCGACCACCCGGTGCCACCACTCGAGGTCGACGGTGTCGGCGCCCGGCTCGTAGGCGCGCAACGTGAGGAACGACGCTCCGGCGTGGTCGGCGATGGCGCCGAGACGCTCGACGCGGTCGTCCCAACGGTCGTCGTCGAGTTCGTCCCAGTCGCGCAGCGTGCCGCCCACGACCATGATGTGACGCAGCAGCTGGCGGGTCGGGTCTCCCGCACGCGAGGCGTCGGTCGACGTCGCCGAGGCTTTCGACGATTTCGACAACGTCGACGACTCCGCTCGAGTGCTCGTGAACGAAGGTGGCACCTGTACATACTCCCACGCCACAGCCGATCACGGTTGCCTGGCTAACGTAGAACCTCGTGCCGTTCGAATCCACCGAGTCGCCCGCGGCCGCTGCAACGCCCCTCCACGTCGCCTGCATCATGGACGGCAACGGCCGCTGGGCGGGCCGTCGCGGACTCCCGCGCACCGAGGGCCACACCGAGGGTGAGGAGAATCTCGCCCGTCTCGTTCGCATCGCCGTACGCCGCAACATCGGCTGGCTCACGGTGTTCGGATTCTCCACCGAGAACTGGCAGCGCCCGCGCCCTGAGGTCCGCCACATCCTGGGTCTGCACGAGAAGCTGTTCGGTCGGGTCGCCGAACTCAACGAACTGAACGTGCGGGTTCAGTGGATCGGTCGACCGTTCGACTCGCCGATGGCGAGGACGCCCCGTTACGTCCAGCGGGCGATTCGCAAGGCGATCGCCGACACCGCCGACAACACCGGCATGGTGTTGACGATCGCGTTCGACTACGGGGGTCGCTCCGAGCTCGTTGCCGCCGTCGATGCGGCTCGGCGGACACCCGAGGGTCTCACCGTCGACACGATCGGCGAGCACCTGTACCTGTCCGAGCTCCCCCCCGTCGACGTCCTCGTACGCACCAGCGGAGAGATGCGGGTGTCGAACTTCCTGCTGTGGCAGGCGGCCGGCGCGGCGATCTACTTCACCGAAGCTCCCTGGCCCGACTTCGACGAGCGCGAACTCGACGCTGCGTTGGCGCTCGCTCGATGATCGAGGCGCTCGGGCGGGTCACCGCTGCGCTCGACAACGCCGAGGATCGAGTCGGCCAGCAGCAGATGGCCGATCTCGTTGCGTCGGCCATCTCGAACCGCCGCCACCTCGTGGTGCAAGCAGGGACGGGCACCGGCAAGACCCTGGCGTATCTCGTCCCGGCGATCGAGGCCGACACCCGAGTCGTCGTCGCCACGGCAACCAAGGCGCTCCAGGATCAGCTCGCGACCAAGGATCTGCCGTTCCTCGCCGAGCACGTCGGACGCGATTTCGACTGGGCGATCCTGAAGGGCCGCTCGAACTACGTGTGCCTGCAGCGCCTGCGTGAGATGAGCGGTGGCGACCAGACCGGTACGGCCCAAGACCGGCAAGGCCAGCTCGAACTCGAGACGATGGCGCTGACCACCAAGGTCGAGATCAAGCGGCTCGCGGAATGGTCCGGAACCACCTCGACGGGCGACATGGCCGAGCTCGACTGGACTCCGTCGGACAACGCCTGGCGGGCGGTGAGCGTCGGCAGCGACGAGTGCCCCGGCGCCGAC
>JBGTIA010000643.1:0-2001 GCA_041745835.1 Ilumatobacteraceae bacterium
AAGGAACTGTGCCAGTTGGACTACCTTGCGCAGGAGGAGGGCAAGGGCCGCCAGAAGAGGATCGTGTTCACGTCACGAGGAGAGGCACTCATGGCGCGCGTGCGGCAACGATTGCGTGAACTCGACACCGTGATCGATGCGCACATCGGGTCGCGTCGACTCGACGACGCGCTTGCCAGCCTCGACGCGTTGGTGCGGCTGCTCGACGGTCCGCACGCCCGGACCTAGCGGTCGGCGTACCGTAACGGCACCGCTCGCAGCCACGTGGTCGTCGCTCGATCGCGAGGACCCCGACCTATGCATGGCCCTGGCCTACCTCGTGGCGTCGATCCTGCCGATCGTGGCGGGGTTCTGCGAGGGACTGCAGGCGGCGAGTACCGCACCGGGCACCGTCTCGATGCGGGATGCAATCGTGGCGTACACGAACGCGTTGGTGGAGTTGTGTGCGACGGATGGGCTCGCTTTCGAACGCGGTGAGAGCACCGAATCTGGGACTTGACTCCGTACCGTCGCGGACCGCGCCGGCCACAGCGACACCGTGCTCACCATGCGGCTCTACGCCCATGCCCTCGAAGGCCAGCGCAAGTGCGCTGCGATTCCCCTCGAGGACCTGCTCGGGGATTAGCGACCGCGCTACCCCTCGGGGTCCACAGATCGGGTAGCAGCGCAGTAGCAGCGGAACCCAGCGAAACGCCCCCCGGCCAATGGTCGGGGGGCTTCTTCTTGCGTCCTGGACGCTGTTCCTGATGGTGGGTCGTGTAGGACTCGAACCTACAACCCGCTGATTAAGAGACATCCTTTGGGACAAGGGCTGCTAGTCGCGAGCATCGAGGAAGCGCTGTGCTGGACGCAGATTCGAGTGATCGCTCGTACTGTCTCGTACCCGTTCGTGGGCCCCGCTCTCGCCCGCGATATCTCCCAAGACATCTCCCAATCGGGGTGGGCCACCTGAGCGGTGGAAAACGGAACCCGCACGGTTTCGAGTGCGTCCAGGACGATCTCCCCACCTGACTCTACTGCTTGGAGACCTCTGTGGCCCGGGCCATCGAACGTGTCCAGGATCGGTCCACCGCGGCGTCGTTAACAGGTTCGTGCGGGACCGCCGACCACCGGTCAGGGCACGATCGACCACTCGAAACGATCGCCGTCGCCCTCGGTGGACACGTTGTCGGCGAAGGTCAAGCCGCTCAACGCGTAGTTGACGGGCGCCCCGACCTCGGTTTCGAGGAAGATGCCGCCCCCGAGCTGGGCGGCGTTGCCCGAAACGACCACATCGACCATCTCGAGCGTCGCGCTGTACCGCAGCGAAGCCCCACCGCCCCACCCATCGACGCCGTCCACCCAGTTGCCGTGGAGGCGGCCGCCATGCATCGACATCGAACCGAAGCGTGTCGAGTACACGCCACCCCCGCGGTTCGGGAAGTCGAAACCCGGGTACGGGGCTGACGACGCGCTGTTGAAGTCGAAGTCCGTGTCCAGGATGGTCATGCGGCCACCGTAGTTGCACAGCCCCCCGCCGCTGAACTTCGCGTGGTTGGCTACGAACCTCGAGCCGGACATCTCGACGACACCCCCGATGTTCTGCAGCCCACCCCCAGCGCCGCCGCCGGTGGAGACGATCAAGGGTGAACAGCCACCGCCCGGCTCCGGAAGGCAGAACTCGTAGAAGGTCTCGCCGTCGACCTCCAGCAGCACCCCCTCTTCGATCTCTAGGACGGCCGCCGTATTGTCGCGCACGACGCTGTCCCGGAGGGTCAGCGCGCCACCCTGGTTGTGGATGCCACCGCCCCACGCGAAGGCTCGATTGCCCTCGACGACGCTGCGCTCGATCGCCAGGGTCCCGTCGTTGCGGATCGCGCCACCGGACTCGGTGAGCGCCCCGCCGGTCAGGCGAACGTTCTCGATCGTGACGTCGGCGCCCTGGGCCACGTAGATCAACCGCGACCGCTCGACGAACGCCAGGTCGGGGTCGCCGCGCAGCGTGACCCGCGGTGCGTCCTC